>JAFAGQ010000082.1 GCA_023422555.1 Pseudomonadota bacterium | reverse complement strand
CAGGACGATGGCGTTGCAGATTTTGTCCAGGACAGAATCGAACATATCGCTGTAGAAATGATTGCGGATCATGGTGATACCCCTTTACAAGAAAAAATACAAAGAACGGAGCTGCGGTGGCGAGAATTAAACATCTGCTGTCAGCTCTCAGTTTTTATAAAGCAAGTTGCGTGCCAGCAATTTTGAGATCTAAAAGCGGTAAATCGTTGAATTTTCTAGAAAAAAACGCACCATACTGGTACAAACCCTAGGGTAATGCACAATACGATTGCGCGCTGCGTCAATGCGTTGCATGTACGGCGTACCGGTAAATTTAGGCTATGCTTATGGCAGTCATCGTGACGGCAGTTATCGAGATGGCAGTCTTCGCCTTTTAATACTGCGCCTTTTTCAATACTGCGCTTTTCCAATATTTTCCCAATCGAGTTTGATATGTACAGTTTCCCGGCCCTTCTCCTTCACGGCATCATTATTGGCGCTGCCGCAACCGTTATTCTGGATATCTGGGCTCTGGTGGCAAAACGTGCATATGATGCCGCGCCGGCCAACTGGGCGCTGGCAGGCAGATGGTTTGCTCATATGCGTCGCGGACAGTACCGGCATGAGAGTATTGCAGATGCAATGAAAGTGCGCGGTGAACTGGCTATCGGCTGGATTGCCCATTATGTTGTTGGAATCGTGTATGGGGTGCTGGTTGTGGCCATCTGGACTTTGCAGGGCGTCGCGTATCCAACGCTGGCAGCACCCTTTCTGGTTGGATTGGTGCTGGCCACCTGCGCGGCCTGGTTCGTCATGCAGCCGGGTATGGGACTGGGCATTGCTGCCAGCCGCACGCCGGATCCACTGCGCATGCGCCTGCGCACCGTGGTCAACCATATCGTTTTCAGCTTTGCGCTGTACGTCAGCGCACTGGTACTTTACGGTTATCTGGCCTGAACACGGGCGCGTCGACGACGCTGTTCGCGTAACTGCACTTCATGTCCATCCAGACTGAAGTGCACGCGATGCTGAACCAGTTTTATACCAAGTGCGCGATATTTGAACATATAGCGCAAACCGACGAGCATAGCCAGAATACCTGCCGCAGCACCCACGCCCACTCCCCAGCGAGGACCAAAGACATCGGCCACCCAGCCTACAAACGGCGCGCCTATCAGCGTTCCGCCAAGCGCAATGGCCATATAGATAGCCATGACTCGTCCGCGCATGTTGGCATCGGTGGACATCTGTACGGTGCTGTTCACCGTTGTATTGAAGGTCTGGACAGAAACGCCCAGCACAACAAGAATGACACCGAAAACCCAATAGTTGGGTGAGAGCCCGGCCAGCGTACATCCCACGCCAAAAACACCAGCGCCTGTTAACACATACGCAATACGCGGGCGGGCACGGCGAGCGGCCAGAAGCGCGCCGAATACCGAACCGATAGCCATGGTTGACGAGAGAAGACCATACTCATTGGCTCCGACATGGAATGTCGTCACGGACATCGTGGAAATATAAATGGGGAAATTCAGCCCGAAAGTTCCGATAAGGAACAGCATCGTGAACAATGCTTTCAGATCAGGGCGGGCCCACACATAGCGAAAACCTTCCACCAGACTGCCCCGGGTACGCGCAACACGCTTGCTTCGCTTCAGTTCACTCACACGCAATCGGTACAGTGATGCAATCACGGCAAGATAGGTTATCGCATTGATGATAAATACCCATCCTATGCCGACACCCGCAATGAGCACACCGGCTACAGCAGGCCCGATCATGCGCGCCGCATTGAACGACGCAGAATTGAGCGCAACAGCATTGGACAGATCTGTATCACCAACCAGTTCCGACACAAACGTTTGCCGGGCCGGACCGTCAAACGCGGTCACACAACCGAGCAACAGGGCAAATAAATAGACATGCCATAATTGCACCAGACCCGTCAGCGTCAGCGTACCCAGCCCCAGGGCAAGAAAGCCCATAGCCGTCTGCGTGGCGATAAGCAGCTTGCGTCTGTCCAGATAATCGGCTGCCAGGCCTGTAATTGGCAAAAGAAAGACTTGCGGCCCGAACTGCAGGGCCATCACGATGCCCACGGCTGTTGCATTGTTATGAGTCAGATAGACCAGAACCAGCCAGTCCTGGGCGGTACGCTGCATCCATGTGCCCACATTGGACACAATGGCGCCACCCGCCCAGATTCGATAATTTCGAATGGCGAGAGAACGAAACGTTCCGCTTTTAATGGTACCCACAGACTCCTCCCGGCAAAGCCGAAAACTGGTTCAGAAGGTCGACGAATAGGTGTGCTGTCCTGTACTGAGAGGGACGGCAGACGCCGCGAAGTCGTCGGCGAATATTTTTGCGCAAGGTTGCCGCTGCGTATGCGGTTACTGAGTGATCGGTGAATGAATCATTGATGATTGAAGCATCGATGATTGAGCCACCGTGAGCAGATCCATCGATTACTGGCTGACGAGCCGCTGTAGCAATGCGATGGCCTTTGCCAGCGATTCCTGTTCTTTTGCGTTGTAGCAGGCCTGAATCTCGCGTACCAGCCAGTCTTCTCTGGCAGCACGACTGGCCTGGATCATGGTCAGAAACGCCGGTGTAAGCGACAGAATGGTTTGGCGACCGTCTGCCGGATCAGGCGTTCCCTGAATATGGCCAGCCGCTTCAAGACCGGCGACCGTTGCGCCCATGGATTGGGGCCTGACCCCTTCAGCACGTGCCAACGCGGTGACCGTGGTTGGACCGTCACGCTCCAGGCGCAACAGAACGGACCGCTGGGAAGGTGTAAATTCGCCCGCACTGGCCTGCGCCCGCAACTTACGCGTTACTGATGAAACCAGAATGCGCAGTTCTGCCGCGAGCTCAGAAACTCGGGCGTGCTCGGGACTCAGGGCTTTGTTTTCCATATGTGATATTGTAGCAAATTACAAGGAAAACTACAAAGGTAAACTTCTTTTTCAGGCGGGCAGTTCTTTCGCTGTATTACAGTTGCTGTATTACAGTTGTGCTGGCGCCCGTGATTGCGCGCCAGTCAATCGCACAGACGGGTGATCAAACCCGCACCCGCCTGTTGCGAAATCAATCAGGCGCTGACCTGATTATCCAGCCGATCGTGGATCTGCGTAAGCTCTTTGGGAAGCCGATCGCTGAGTCGATTAAATAAGTCAGCGTGCAAGTCCAGCTCTTTGCGCCACGCTTCGGGTTCGATGGAGGTAATCCGTTTGAATTGCGCAGCATCGAACGACAGACCATCCCAGGCGATATCGTCGAAGCGCGGAGAGATGCCGAACAGATGCTCCTGCCCTTCTGCTTTTCCTTCGATACGCTCCAGCATCCATTTGAGTACACGCATATTTTCACCGAATCCAGGCCAGATGAATTTGCCGTTGTCGTCGGTCTGGAACCAGTTGACGCAGAAGATGTGAGGCAGCGTTGCACCCGATTTTTTCAGACGCTCGCCAAGATTGAGCCAGTGCTGGAAGTAGGAACTCATGTTATAGCCGCAGAATGGCAGCATGGCGAACGGATCACGCCGCACGACTCCCTGGGCACCTGCCGCCGCCGCTGTCGTCTCTGAACCCATGGTGGCCGCCATGTAAACGCCCTCTACCCAGTTGCGAGCTTCGGTTACCAGAGGCACCGTATCGGAACGACGACCGCCAAACAGGAATGCATCAATGGCCACCCCTGCCGGATTGTCCCACTCGGGATCGATCACGGGATTCTGTGTCGCTGACACTGTGAAACGCGCATTCGGATGCGCTGCCTTGCGTCCCGCATCGGGAGTCCAGTCTTTACCCTGCCAGTCGGTCAGATGTGCAGGAGGCGTACTCATGCCTTCCCACCACACATCGCCATCATCGGTCAGCGCCACGTTGGTGAAAATTACATTTTCGCGCAGTGAGGCCATGCAGTTGTAATTGGTTTTTTCATTGGTACCAGGCGCGACGCCGAAATAGCCCGCTTCGGGATTGATGGCATAGAGCTTGCCATCAGCACCCGGTTTGATCCAGGCAATATCGTCACCCACAGTTGTGATTTTCCAGCCAGGCAGCGACTCAGGTGGAATCATCATGGAAAAATTGGTTTTGCCGCAGGCAGATGGAAACGCCGCAGCCACATGCATTTTGTGTCCTTCCGGCGATGTCACGCCCAGAATCAGCATGTGTTCAGCCATCCATCCTTCGTCACGACCCATGGTGGACGCAATGCGCAGCGCAAAGCATTTTTTACCCAGCAGGGCATTGCCACCGTAGCCCGAACCATAGGACCAGATTTCACGGGACTCAGGGAAATGCACAATATACTTGG
The DNA here is from genome assembly GCA_023422555.1 of Pseudomonadota bacterium. Classification (GTDB taxonomy): domain Bacteria; phylum Pseudomonadota; class Gammaproteobacteria; order Burkholderiales; family Burkholderiaceae_B; genus Advenella. The sequence continues at coordinate 9,594 of JAFAGQ010000082.1, read as the reverse complement.
TCTTATTGCAGGGCCAGGCCACATCTGCCTCACCGTCCTGCAGCGGGCTGCCGACTGAATGCACGCAAGGCACGAACTCGCCGTCTTTGCCCAGAATATCGTAAACCTTGCGACCCATGCGGGTCATCATTCTCATATTGACCACGACATAGGGCGAGTCGGAGAGCTCAACACCAATGTGCGCGATCGGAGAGCCCAGCGGCCCCATGGAAAATGGAATCACATACATGGTACGACCACGCATGCAGCCATCAAACAGGCCATCCAGCGTTTCACGCATCTGCGCGGGCGCCTGCCAGTTGTTGGTAGGACCGGCATCGGCTTCCTGCTCAGAGCAGATAAACGTGCGATCTTCAACGCGTGCCACATCATCGGGATCTGACCAGGCGAGGTAGGAATTGGGACGTTTTTCAGGATTGAGCTTGCGCAAGGTACCGGACTCGACCATCTGCGCACACAAGCGATCGTATTCCTCCTGTGATCCGTCACACCATTCAATACGATCCGGCTGGGTAAGAGCGGCGATCTGCGCCACCCAGGCTTTCAGGCCCTCATGCTGCACCCAGTCCGGTGCACTAATTTCAATTGTGGTTTCAGGGCGAGCTGCGTTCATAAGATAAAGGTCTCCGTATTTTCTGGCAAAAGCAAAAACGCCTGTGAAGGCGTCTGTTCATACCATTCCGTCTTGTACCGGACTACGTGCAGGATGCGCGTGGCAAAAATGATTGAAAGGGTCCGGGAAACGCCTCATTCTAATACCGCTGGCGCGCGCTGTGTGCAGTTTCCCGTCCCGAGGTTTCAACTTGTTGCCTGTGTTACAGCCTGCACGGCCTCACACCGGCAACAATGTTGCGTCGCAACGATTCAGCGTACGCCCGCAGTTGCCGGCGCTGTTGTGGATTTCGAAACCGCCGATTTATCGGTTCTGATGGTCCGGATGGATGCTGCACTCACGGCTGAAATAATACCCACAATCACGGTATATGCCACTACGAACCAGGGTTGTCCGTCATTCTCGTGCAGCAGCGCCGTCGCGATCATTGGCGTAATGCCGGAAGCAAAAATACCCGAGAACTGGTACACAAATGAAATGCCGGTATAACGCACACGGGTATCAAACAGTTCGCAGAAGAGCGCGGCTTCGGGTCCATACACCATGGCGTAGATAATGCCAAATGGAATCACAATTGACAGCCAGACAATGAACACGTTATCTGAAAAAGTCGTCATCAGCCAGAAAGCCGGGATGGCAGAAAAGCCCGTGATCAGCGACCCCCAGAAATAGGTACGTGTGCGACCAATGCGGTCTGACATGGCGCCGAAATAAGGAATGAAAAAGCACATGACAATGGCAGAGATCATCACACCCGTCAGCGCATCAGTGCGCGTCAGATTCAGATTCTTGGTCAGATAACTGATAATGAACACGCCAAAGATATTGAAAAATACCCCATCGATATAGCGTGCACCCATGCCCTTGATAATGTTCATGGGATAGTTTTTGATCATCTCAACAAATGGGATCTTGCTTTCTGCGTTCTGCGCCTTGATCCGGGCGAACTCCGGGCTTTCCTTGACGGCAAGGCGGATATACATGCCAACAAACACCAACAGTGCCGACAAAAGGAAAGCAACTCGCCAGCCCCAGCTCAGGAACTGTTCATCAGTCAGCGTGAATGAAAGCAGTGCAACCACACCGGAAGCCAGACATAATCCCAGAGACAGGCCGATTTGCGGTAGCGACGCATACAGGCCCCGTTTCTCGGGCGGCGCATATTCATAAGTCATCAGCACGGCACCGCCCCACTCGCCGCCCAGGCCGATACCCTGCAGAACGCGGAAAAACAGCAGCAGCACTGGCGCCCACAGACCGATGCTCTGGTAAGAAGGAATGAGGCCGATAGCGACAGTGGAAACACCCATGATCATTAATGTCATGATCAGTGCGCTTTTGCGCCCCACTTTGTCACCGAGGTGACCAAAAATCACGCCACCCAGCGGACGAGCCAGAAAGCCGACAGCAAATGTCGCATAGGCCAGCAGCGTGCCGATGTAGGGATCATTCCCCGGGAAATACAGATGATTAAATACCAGTCCTGCAATCACCCCGTACAGAAAAAAATCGTACCACTCGATTGTGGCGCCCACCAGCGAGGCGGCTACCACCCTGCGCAAACCTTTTTCATCACTCATTGCTGTCTCCTGATTTGGTCTATTTATGTTTCCAGGCAGTGCGCCTGTTTATGACACATATTCAATGCTCATGCACGCTTTCAGCGACTCGGTGTTCACTGACTGTTACAGAAGGCAAAACATCACCCGTCTGCAGATCGGCAACACTTCCCTGCATACCGGCTTCTTCCAGCACAAACTCAGCCGCCCTTTCGGCAATCATGACTACCGGCACATTGGTATTGCCGGACACCAGCGTAGGCATGACAGAGGCATCCACAACGCGCAATCCCTGCAGACCATGCACGCGCAGGCGATGATCCACAACCGCCATGCTGTCGCTCGCCTGGCCCATTTTTGCCGTACCGGAAGGGTGAAAAATAGTCGCCCCGTTCTCGCGACAGAAGTGCAGGATCTCGTCGTCTGTTGTGACGTCACGCCCAGGCTTGACCTCCCCCTTCATCAAGGACTTCATCGGCTCGGCGTCAGCAAGCCTGCGCGTCAGCCTGACCCCCGCAACTGCAGTGCGTCTGTCCAGCTCAGTGTCCAGATAGTTCGGCTGCATGGAGGGCGCTTCAAAAGGATCGGTTGAACGAATCCGCAAATGCCCGCGCGATTCAGGGCGCAACTGACACACAGAAAACGTGCACCCGGAGAAATCATGAACTTTGCCGCCCGCCATATCGGCAGAGAGCGTGCCAAAATGAAACTGGACATCCGGACGCGGATCCGATTCCGACAGAGCATTGCAGAACAGCGCACCCTGATTGATGCCGATAGCCAGCGGACCACCACGCAGCAGCGCCCACTGCAGACCCATGCGAGCCTTGCCTGTCCAGCTGCGCATCAGATCGTTTGTGGTAATCGGTTTGTTCACCTCGTAGATCAGGCGGAACTGCAGGTGATCCTGCAGGTTTTCACCGACGCCTTTCAGATTGTGTATGACCGGAATGTTGAAACTGCCCAGCAAGTCGGCATCGCCCACGCCGGACAACTGCAGCAGCTGAGGCGATTGCAGCGCCCCCGCACACAGAATGACCTCGCGACGCGCCGTCAGTGTCTTCACCTTGCCATGCTGCCGATATTGAATGCCGGCTGCCGTCTTTCCACGGAACAGAATTTTCATGGCCTGGGCTTCGGTTTCAATCCGCAGGTTCGGTCGCTTGCGAGCCGGATTCAGATAGGCCACAGCGGTTGAGCAGCGGCGGCCATTGCGGGTTGTCAACTGATAATAGCCCACGCCGCGCTGGTCCCCTGAATTGAAATCCTTGCGTTTGGGTATCCCCATACTGCCTGCCGCTTCAATCAGTGCATCCACGAGTTCGTGGCGGGTGGGAATCGAAGTCGCGTTGAGCGGACCTTCGGTCCCATGTGTCGGGCCGGGGCCCAGGTCATTGTTTTCCAGCTTGCGAAAATAAGGAAGACACGCCTCCCAGCTCCAGCCGGTATTACCCAGTTCACCCCAGTGGTCGTAATCTTCCTTTTGTCCGCGGATGTAGATCAGGCCGTTGATGGAGCTGCTTCCCCCCAGCGTTTTACCGCGCGGCCAGTAAATGCGCCGATCCAGCATATTGTGATCCGGATCGGTATAAAAACCCCAGTTCAGCTGCGGATTGAACATCGTCTTACCGTAACCGATGGGGATATGAATCCACATATTGCGATCGGCGGGACCCGCCTCCAGAAGGCAAACGGAATACTTGCCGTTTTCGCTCAACCGGCTTGCCATCACGCATCCTGCCGAACCGCCTCCTACCACGATGTAATCAACACATTCGTCCATAGTCCTCTGCACCTGCCTCTTTTATTGCGTTCGTGTTTTTGTCGTTCGAGCAAGTGTGCGACGCAGATCAGATTATTTTTTAGGGGTATTCACCAATGATTTCAATTTTGAAACGAAAAGCGCCAAATTCGTTTCATTTATCGGAACGTATGATTTCAAATTATTGGATATTTCATATTTTTTATCCGACAATGAATAAAAGGATGCGAGACAGACATGACCAGCCAGGATTCAAAACATCTGCGTATTATGAATGTGATTGAGCAGCTCGCCTGCGCCAGCTATCCGCTTTCGCTTGCGCAGATTGCCCAGCGCACTTCCCTGCCCAAAGCCAGTGTCCTGCGCCTTCTGCAGCAACTGCAGGAGGCAGCGTATGTGACCCGACTGCCCGAAGATCGCGGCTACGCATTGGGTGCCCGGTCGCATCAGATGGCGTTGTCAGTGCTGAGTTCGACGCACTTTGATCGCATGTGCCGATTGTTGCTGGGGCAGCTGGTTGCAGCCACGGGAGAAACCTGCAATCTGACGGCGCTGAACGATACGCAAGTCCATTACCTGGCTCGCGTTGAACCCGACAGTGATATGCGTTTGCAATTGCATTTGCGAACCGGCGCGCATGTTCCCTTGCATTGCACGGCAAGCGGCAAGCTGTTTCTGGCAATGATGCCGGAGATCTATCGAAAACCGATAATAGACCGCCTGCCCTTGCAGGCCCTGACTCCCCGCACCATTACGGATCGTCAGCGTCTGAGCCACGAACTGGCGCTGATTGCCCAGCAAAAGATAGGCACCGACAACGAAGAATTCGTCAAAGGCATGGTGGCCATTGCAGTACCGGTTCTGGATGACAAAGGACGCGCCATTGCCGCCGTGGCCTGCCATGCACCCACGGCAACCCATTCATTTTCCGATCTCTTCAGTTTTTCCGGCCTCATGCAGGAAACGGCTGAAGAGATTGGCCGGGTGCTGACTGGCAATGTCAGACATCCGGATCTCCAGGAAGCACAAGCACTAGCAGATCCTTGCTGATCCGCCTTTTTTCTCAACGCAGTATCGACCAGCCCCAACCGCTATCGAGGTGATTTCATGAACATTCGTTCCGCCATGCTTCTTCGTACTTTGATGTTCTCTGTCCCGGCGTTTGCCACTGTCTTTGCGCCCGCTGCAATCGCGCAGAGCGACACGATCAAAATTGTGGTGGGCTATCCCGCCGGCGGTATTCTTGACGCACTGGCTCGTGCCGTTGCGGAAGAGTATCGTAAAAGCGGGAGCGGACAGGCTTTCGTGGAAAACAAACCGGGGGCATCCACCATGCTCGCTGCCACTGAAGTTTCCCGAGCCAGACCGGACGGCAGGACAGTACTGCTGTCGCATTCCATGCCCATGACCAGTTATCCCTATACCTATGCCAAACTCACTTATTCGCCTGACAATCTGGTGCCGGTAGCCAACCTGGCCAACGTCCCCATCGTGATGTCTACAGGAAGCCAGCAACCGTTTAAGAATATTCAGGAATATATGGCTGCGGTGAAAGCCGATCCGGGCCTGGGCGCTGTTGGTCTTGCCGGCCTGGGTGGGCCAACACACTTCGGCGTATTGCAAATGGCAAAGAATCACGACCTCAAACTCGAAGCCGCTTCCTATTCCGGTGGTCCGCAACTGGTCAACGATGAGATGGGCGGCCATATTCCGGCGGGTGTGGATGCAGCAGGCGCGCAGATGGAACTTTACCGGGCGGGAAAAATCCGCTTTCTGGGCGTGGCCGGCACCCAGCCTGTCAGCTTCCTGCCTGAAGTGAAAACGTTGCAGGAACAGGGTGTCAAGGGATTTGAAAACGTAAAAATCTGGTACGGCGCCTATGTGCCCAAGGGAACGCCGCCGGAAGTTGCTGCAAAGCTGGAAAAGATTTTTATCTCCATTGTGCAAAAGCCTGAGCTGAAGAAAAATTTCGCAAAACTAGGGCTGGAACTGACCGGTGAGTCCGCAGAAAGCATGAAGGCTTTGCTGGCAGACGAGAACAGAATCTGGGCGCCTATTATCAAGGAATCGGGCTTCAAGGCGAACTGAACGACCCTGCACTTAATCGTTGTGCAGACAGCCACCATGACATTTGCTATTGCGATTTCAATTGCAATGTCGTGGTGTTCAGTTTCGGGATCAGGATAGATTCATCAAGCGCTGCGGTTCCGATGAAGACCAACGCGCGCTGTGAGATCACATGCGTGGCGGGCGTCAGTACCAGAGCGTGTCCGCGGACGTATTGCAACACATGTGTGATACGGTCAGGACCGACGTCCACAAAACCCTTGGCGCGCAATACAGCGTCATCGATTTCGGCAAAATAGGCTCGCAACGCGGCTTCATCAAACGCATCGCTGGCTTCGATATAGCACGATTGAAATATCCGTGGCGCTGCTGGCGTGCGCTTCAACGAGTCGAAAAATCCGTCTGCTGCTGCGGCGCCATGCTCGCCACCCAGCAGCGTCTCCCAGTCAAATCGACCATGATTGCCAATAAAGACCGGCACACTGCCTGCGATTTGCGCAATCCAGTCCAGCACCGCCTGACGCCGTAAAGAGTCTGCCCTGTCTGCCTTGTTCAGCAAAATCACGCGTGCGCCCGCAATCTGCGCTTTGACCATATCACCCACATAGGGATCGTCGCGCTGCTCAAGCACAGCAGCCGCATCGACAACTGTGATAATCGACTGCAGGGAAAAGCCCTGCCCCAGCATGCCGATCTGGGCAATTTTCCTGGGGTCGCTGACGCCACTGCCCTCAATGATCAGTCCGTCCAGCCGGTCTGCCTGCTTTTCAATGTTCATCAGTACGTTCATCAGTTCCGCGCCCATCGAGCAGCACACGCAACCATTGCGCAAGGAAATGACGCCATCGCCACTGACCGATTCGATGAGTGTCGCATCCACATTCACTGCACCGAAATCATTGACCAGCACCATCAGGCGCAAGCCATGCGGCGCCTGCAGCAGATGGTTGAGCACGGTTGTTTTACCCGCCCCCAGGAATCCGCCCAGCACCGTGAGCGGCAGCGAAGCCGTCATGACTCAGCTTGCGGGCAGGGAAACACCTGGCCAGCCAGAACCGTACCCCATACAGGGATGTCCTTAAGGTACATGGGATCAACCTGCAGCGGATCCTCTTCAAGAATCGCAAAATCTGCCTGCTTGCCCGTTTCAATGCTGCCGATCTGATCATCCAGCTTCAATGTATAGGCGGCGCCCAGCGTCATGGCGTGCAAGGCCTCATAAACTGAAATCCGGTTTTCCTTGCCAAGCACACGACCGGACGCCGTCATCCGGTTGACGGCACACCAGGCAGTAAATAGCGGTGCTATCGGTGTAACCGGAGCGTCCGAATGCAGAGAAATCGGCACGCCTGCCGCCAGCGCGGTAGCCGCAGCATTCAGCCTCTCTGCGCGTTCAGGCCCCATTGTCATTTCGTAGTGGGCATCACCCCAGTAGTAAAGATGATTGGCAAACAGATTGGCACATACGCCAAGACTGGCCATTCTGCGAAACTGCGCTGTACTGGCCATCTGACAATGCTGCAGCGTATGCCGGTGATCTCTTCGCGGACTGGCAGCCAGCACGGCTTCCAGGGCATCCAGTGCCACATCAGTGGCCTCGTCGCCGTTGGTGTGAATATGGACGGTCAGACCCGCGTCGTGATAGGTCTGTATCAGCTCGCGCAACTGTTGCGGCGGGATGACCCAGATCCCATTTTCTGCCGCGCCTGCTGGTGGCCGGTAATAATGGGGCCAGCGCAATCTGGCAGTAAAGCCCTGGATGGACCCGTCAACAATGAGTTTCACAATGCCAAAACTCAGCTTGCCGGTATTGTGTGCCATGCTTGGAAGCACCCGGTCCAGCCCCCTGCCCTCGGGATCGCGCAGAGGTGCATAGGCTGGCACCAGCCGCAACGGGTACGTCTCGCTACCCGTTGTATCCTCCAGACTAGTCAGCGTTTCAGGACTAAGATCATTGACCAGGTCGGTTGCCGTGGTAACACCGGCAAGCTGTGCAACGCGGGCAAAATTCCAGATGCCCTGAGCCGTCTGTCCTTCGTCGAAAAATACGTTGCCGATCTTTCTGAAGACCAGGTACATGGCGGCGAACTCCTGCAACTGGCCGGTCAGTTTTCCGTCCGCATCCATCTCGACGCCGTCAATCCCTGTGTCGGCCGTGATACCGGCCTCATTCAGCATGGCGGTGTTGACGTTCATCAGATGCACGCTGGCATGCAGGACAACCACCGGCCTTGTTTTTGATACCCGATCCAGATGCACGGTGCTGAACGGCTGCCCCTGGAAATAGATCGGATCAAACCCCCAGGCACACAATGGCTGCGCATTATCGCTCATTGCGCGCTCGGCCTCCTGTAGCCGCAGGACCACGTCGTCCAACGTCTTCAGGCCCTTCCAAAGCTGGCCGTCAGGACCACGCCTGTCGTAAAACCCCACATAGACAAAGCTCCACATTCCGCCTTCAAGCAGGTGGCTGTGTCCTTCGATGAGACCAGGCATGATGATTTTGTCCGCAAAACGATCATCCATCACGGCTGGCCCCCAGCCTTGCAGAGACTCCAGGTCGCCCGCACCAAGAATGCGCCCGTCCCTGACTGCAACGTGTGTAGCCCTGGGCCGGGCAGGGTTCATGGTGATGATACTGCGTGCCCGGTAGATTCGGATTTCTGAACCACGAGTCTTGGAAGTACCGGTATTCGACGCACTCGTCGCTTGTGAATTTGATTTTGAACCGCCTTGGCTGGGCTCAGACATGATTTTTCTCCTCCTGAATGTTGCTCATCTTACACCAGGCACAAGGTAAAAATTCTATATTACGAGATTATTTATCTCGTTTTTTAATATTTTTGTTGACCAAAACGGGTCGAGGCACTTATGATTAACAAAAATCGGAATTTTTCATACCGAATATTCATATCTACTCGAACAAAGTGAGGATACGTCAATCATGAATACGTCAACGCAGCAGAAGGCCGTTACCGGCGTTCAGAAAATGACTCCATCGGAGGCCTTTGTTGAAACCATGGTCGCCAACGGCGTGACCAATATTTTCGGCATCATGGGATCTGCCTTTATGGATGCCATGGATATTTTTGCCCCCGCGGGCATTCGTCTGATCCCTGTGGTTCATGAACAGGGCGGCGCGCATATGGCCGACGGCTACGCACGCGTCAGCGGTCGTCATGGTGTTGTGATCGGCCAGAACGGCCCGGGCATCAGTAACTGCGTGACAGCCATTGCCGCAGCCTATTGGGCGCACTCCCCGGTTGTCATGATCACACCGGAAACCGGTACCATGGGCATGGGGCTGGGTGGCTTCCAGGAAGCCAACCAATTACCCATGTTCCAGGAATTCACCAAGTACCAGGGCCATGTGAACAATCCCAAACGTATGGCTGAATACACCGCGCGCTGCTTTGACCGTGCCCTCTCGGAAATCGGCCCCACCCAGCTGAATATTCCGCGAGACTATTTCTATGGCGAAATCGAAGCGGAAATTCCCAAACCGCAGCGCCTGGATCGTGGCGCGGGTGGTGAGAAAAGCCTGAACGAAGCGGCCGAACTGCTGGCCACCGCAAAATTCCCGGTCATCCTGT
>JAFAGQ010000076.1 GCA_023422555.1 Pseudomonadota bacterium | reverse complement strand
AGACATTCGGACTTTCCTTGTGGATACGGATATGCATAAGCGCTAAATTGTATGTCAGAACCCGGCGACTTGTCAGCAAATTTCCTTGTATGTTAATACGTTAGCGGCCTGAATGCCATCAGGCTGCCGTTTGAAAGCTGTTACCCGGTAATTCGCATGACATCATTCAGAAAGGCGACCACCATCAGCGCCAGCAATAGCATATAGCCAAATGCCAGTCCTTTTTCCTGCACAAATGCCGGCAAGGGGCGACCGCGGATGATTTCAGCGAGCGCAAACAGCATTTGCCCACCATCGAGCCCCGGGATGGGTATCAGATTGAGTACGCCGATGCTGATCGTGATGAGCGCAACGAACTCGATAAACCGTCCAATACCCAGACTGGCTGATTTGCCGGCATAATCTGCAATTGTGACCGGGCCGCTGATATTTTTCCACGACACCTGGCCTGTAACCATTCTGGCCAGCATTCTGACGGAAAACCAGGCGGTATCGAATGTTTTTGTGGTCGCGAGCCCGACACTGTCAAAAAAGCCGTAGCGCACGAATGTCATGGGCAGATTCGACTGCAATGCCACGCCAATTTTTCCTTTCACTGTGCCGTCAGATTCGGGGGTTGCTCGCGGTGTCACAGTTAACGACAGATGTCTGCCATCGCGCAGAATGTCCAAAGGAACGGGTGAATCCGCATTCTTTTCGATGATATCGATGAAGGAACGCGCATCCAGAGACTGGCTATCCGCGGCGCGCAGAATGGTATCTCCCTGGCGCAACCCTGCCTGCTCCCCTGCTCCGCCTGCGATGACCTGAGCTGCACTTGGCGCGGGTGCATCAATGGTGAGCCCGTTTCGTTCCGCGAGATTCACATTTTCCAGATTGTCTGGCGCGGGCTGCAGCGCTATCGTCAGATCCTGGACGCTGTCGTCTGCACGACGAACCTTCATATCAACAGACTGGCCAAGTATCATTGGTTCCAGTAAATACTGCTGCATCTCTGTCCAGGACTGTATGGCTTTATTATCCAGTGCCAGTACACGGTCTCCCTTGCGCACCCCGGCAATTTGTGCGGGTGTGCCCACTGCCGGCTGACCAAGAATGGGTTCCGGAACATGACTGCCCACCATATACATACCGGAATAAATCAATATGCCAAGCAACAGGCTGAACGCAGGACCTGCTGCAAAAATCAGCATGCGCTGCCATGGATTCTTTTCACTCATTGCGCCGCGTCGCAACGGCTGCATACCTGCGGCCTCGGGTTCTGCCAGCGGTTTTACGTAACCACCCAGCGGCAACGCAGACACCACCCATTCGGTACCCCGACGGTCTGTGCGACGAAACAGAACCTTTCCAAACCCGAGAGAAAAACGCTCTACGTGCACGCCACAAAGTCTGGCGGCAAGATAATGGCCCAACTCGTGGAAAACCACCACGATACTGATTGTAATAATGAAAAAAACGATACTGGAAAGCATGGTATTCAGACAGAAGCCGTTAGAAATTGGCGGGCGCGTTCACGCACTTCGTGGTCCAGAAGGAAAACGTCATCAATATGGTTGACTGAGCCGGACTGCCCGCCTTGCCAGTCCAGCGTCCGAGCGATGACATCTGCAATCTGGGTAAAACGCAGTCGACCTTCAAGAAAATGCGAGACGGCAATTTCATTGGCGGCGTTGAGTGTAATACATTCGGCCTGCCCTGCCCTGAGTGCTTCAAAGGCCAGTCGCAGACAGGGGAAGCGCTCATGATCTGCGACCGAAAAATTCAGCTGATGCAGTTTGCCCAGATCGAAAACAGGACTGCTGCTCTCAATGCGTTCAGGATAGCCCATGACGTAGGAAATGGGGATACGCATATCGGGATTACCCAACTGGGCAAGCAGTGAGCCATCGATAAATTCCACCATGGAATGGATCGTACTCTCAGGATGGATGACCACATCAATCTGTTCGGCTGGCAAATCAAACAGGAAATGCGCTTCAATCACCTCCAGCCCCTTATTCAGCATGGTAGCCGAATCCACAGAGATTTTCCTGCCCATGCTCCAGTTCGGGTGGCGACAGGCCTGCTCTGGCGTCACGTCGGCAAGTTGCATCAGTGGGGTTTCGCGAAAGGGTCCACCCGATGCAGTCAGAATCACACGTCGAATCTGGGATTTGTCACGTCCGTTCTGCAGACATTGGAAAATGGCATTGTGTTCACTATCCACTGGCAGCAGCTCAGCATTGTGATTACGGACGGTCTGCATAAAAAGAGAACCTGCGGCAACCAGCGCCTCTTTATTTGCCAGCAGGATGCGTTTTCCTGCCTGCGCCGCCTCAAATGCCGAAGCCAGTCCTGCAATCCCCACAATGGCCGCCACCACACAATCGGTTTCCGGATCCCGGGCTGTTTCACAAAGGCCTTTTTCGCCCAGCCTGATTTCAGGCAGGGCCAGATGATGAGGCCAAAAAGATCGAAAAGCATCCACGGCGGCGACGTCGGGCACGATGACGACACTGGCTGAAAACTCGACTGCCAGGGCGGCGAGCTTCTCCATTCGTTGTTGTGCACTCAGCGCGTAAATGGTGAATTTATCCGGGTGTCGTCGCACGATATCCAGCGTACTGTCACCAATCGAGCCGGTTGCTCCGAAAATCGTAATATTCTGCATGAACTTTTTGTTCCGGGAAAAGAGACGATCGAAGACGCCGTTAGTAAAAATGGCGGATAAACAGCCACAGACAGAGCACGACGGGCGTGACCGAAAGGATCGAATCGAACCGATCCCACACGCCACCATGCCCGGGAAGCAAATTGCTGGAGTCCTTGACTGATGCGCGTCGTTTGATCAAAGACTCATACAGGTCGCCGATCATGGAATAAATACCCAGCAAGGCGCCACCGAGCAGCACCAGAATGGCCGGGACGTACTGATGCAGATAGGCCGCAAAACTGTCACCGATGAAAAGCGTGACACCGATCCAGACGACCGCCGCAATCAGCCCGCATAGTGCGCCGGAACGCGTTTTACCCGGGCTGATTGTGGGAGCCAGCCGCGGTCCGCCAAAACGCTTTCCTCCGAAATAGGCAAAGGTATCGGCACACCAAATGACGCCAAGAAAAGAAAAGATGAACCAGGCTCCATATTGCTGATGCAGCATGGAGAGACCAAGTGCACTGGCCGCAGTCACAACAATACCGGCGCCAAGGCTGATGAGACTGCGCGGCGAGCGCTGCGTGTCCGCGTGGCTCAGACTCAGCGGAGCCATGATTGTCCAGAATAGCAGCCCCAGCACGCCCAGAACAGACGCCAGCGGATCAACCCAGGCAGAGCGCGAGGGATAGGCTGCCACAGCGGAGCCCGTGGTTGCCAGTGCATCATCAAAACCGGTGATCGCCACGCTCGCGGCGATAATAAAATAAACCCCGGCGGCGGCTGCGGCAGTACGGGAGGTCAAAGTGGCGATGCGTAACCATTCCCATATGACCAGGGCACTGGAGAGCGCCATAAACAGCCGAAACCAGACCGGCGGAAGAAACACGCTGACCAGCAGCAGGACGACCAATAAAACAACGGCGGTAACGACTCGCTGCAGTAACATGTACCCTCCCTCAGGCAAACGGAGACTCGTCAGCAATCTGGGCACTGGTGCGCCCAAAGCGACGTTCACGGCCACGATACCACTCAAGCGCGCGATCCATGTCCTTGCTGCCGAAGTCGGGCCAGTAACAATCAGTGAAATAAAGTTCGGTGTAGGCCAGTTGCCACACCAGGAAATTGGAAATCCGGCTTTCGCCACCGGTCCGAATGAACAGATCGGGCTCTGACGCCCAGTTCATGCACAGGTATTTGCTCAGCTTTTCTTCTGAAATGGCTGAGGGATCGCCCGCCAGGCCGGGCTCGTTCTGCATCATGGCACGCATGGCCTGAAGAATGTCCCAGCGGCCGCCGTAATTGGCGGCGATGGTCAGCGTCAAACCGGTATTGGCGCTGGTGGTGGCTTCGGCATCACGTATGAGCTTCTGCAAATAGGGTTCAAACGGCGAGAGATCGCCGACGACCCGTAATCTGACCTGGTTGCTGTTCAGGCGCGATACTTCCTTTTCCAGCGCCTGTACGAACAGCTTCATGAGCAGCGTGACCTCTTCCTTAGGTCTGCGCCAATTCTCTGAACTGAAGGCAAACAGCGTCAGATAATCAATACCTTTGCTGCCGCAATATTCCACAACCCGGCGCACCGCCTGCACGCCTTTGGCGTGACCTGCCGTGCGCGGCAGGAACCGTTTGGTGGCCCAGCGCCCGTTCCCGTCCATGATAATGGCGATATGTCTGGGAAGATGACCGGTATCGGGCACAGAGAGTGTGGAACTTTGACTCATGAGGTGATCTATTCAGTTATATAACGGTACCGGATAAAGAGCCGGCAAATCAGACCGTCATGATCTCAGCTTCTTTCTGCGTCACGATTTTATCGATTTCAGCGACAAAACGATCCGTCAGTTTCTGAATGACATCCTGAGCACGACGCTCATCATCTTCAGAGATTTCCTTGTCCTTGAGCAGCTTTTTGAAGCTGTCGTTGGCATCGCGACGCAGATTACGCACGGCGATTTTGGCGTCTTCACCTTCGCTTTTCACCACTTTTGCCAGATCGCGACGACGTTCTTCCGTCAGGGCTGGCATAGGCACACGGATATTTTCACCCATGGAAACAGGGTTCAGACCCAGATCAGACTCACGAATGGCCTTTTCCAGGGGACCCGCCATTTGTTTTTCCCAGGGCTGAACGCTGAGTGTTCTTGCGTCAATAACGTTGACAGCCGCTACCTGACTGACAGGCACCTGTGATCCGTAATAGTCGACGGTGACATGATCAAGAATACCCGCGTGGGCACGGCCAGTACGAATTTTGGCCAGATTTGTCTTCAGTGTGTCCAGCGACTTGTTCATGCGGCTTTCAGCCGACTTCTGTACTTCGGGGATACTCATGATTTTCCTTTATACGTGAACCAGTGTGCCTTCGTCTTCACCGCAAATTGCGCGGGCCAGCGCACCGGTTTTATTGATAGAGAATACCTTGATTGGGAGTTTCTGATCGCGACACAACGCAAATGCGGTGGCGTCCATGATTTCCAGGCGGCGTGTGATGACTTCGTCAAAACTGATGCGTGAGTAGCGGGTTGCGGTCGGATCCTTGTTGGGATCGGCTGAATACACGCCGTCTACCTTGGTTGCCTTGAGGACGATTTCTGCACCAATCTCGGCGCCACGCAGCGCAGCTGCCGTGTCAGTTGTGAAGAAAGGATTGCCCGTACCTGCGGCAAAGATCACGACTTTCTTCTCTTCCAGGTAGCGCAACGCCTTCGGACGGATATAGGGTTCGATAACCTGATCAATATTGAGCGCAGACTGAACCCGTGTCACCACGCCATGTGCTTTGAGCGCATCCTGCAGGGCCAGTGCATTCATGACGGTTGCCATCATGCCCATATAATCGGCTGTGGCACGATCCATACCCTGGGCGCCGGGAGCTACTCCACGGAAAATATTGCCGCCTCCGATAACGATGGCCAGCTCCACACCCATTTTTGAGACTTCGGCGATTTCGCCCGTCATCCGGTTTATGGTTGCGCGGTTAATGCCATAGGCGTCTTCGCCCATTAACGCTTCACCCGAAAGTTTTAAAAGCACACGCTTATATTTGCTGCTCATGGCCGAACTACCTTAGAAAATTGACACGCTATTGTAACCACTCTGGCAATCACAATTCTGGAATTCAAAAAGAATCCCCTGAAAAGGGGATTCTTGGGGCGAACGGACGGCCGAGGCCGGCTGTCCGTCAAATGACGCTGCGGTCCTGCGCTGGCACAAAGGCTGCCAGGACTGCGCAAATGGAAGTTGATTCGAAGAATCAGTTTCCGGCTGCCGCTGCGGCAACTTCCGCTGCGAAATCGGTCACTTTTTTCTCGATGCCTTCGCCGACGACGAACAGAGAGAAACGGTTGATACCGGCTTTCTTCTCTTTCAGCATCTGTTCGACGCTTTGTTTGTCGTTTTTAACGAAAGGCTGGTTCAGCAGCGTTACTTCTTTCAGGAATTTGGCGACTGAGCCTTCAACCATTTTTGCAACGATTTCTGCAGGTTTGCCGGATTCTGCGGCTTTCTGCTCAGCAACTGAACGTTCTGCTTCGATATCGGCCGGGGCAACGCCGGATGCATCCAGTGCCTTGGGTTTTGTTGCGGCAACGTGCATGGCCAGGTCTTTACCGACTTCTGCATCACCTTTGAAATCAACCAGAACGCCGATACGGCCACCGTGTACGTAGCTGGCCAGCTGGTCTTCGGTTTCGAAACGAGTGAAGCGGCGAATTGCCATGTTTTCACCCACTTTACCGACCAGTGCAGCACGTGTGGATTCAACCGTGCCCTCACCCATTGGCAGTTCAGCCAGAGCGGCTACATCAGCAGGGTTTTTCTCGGAAATCAGCTGAGCAACACTGTTGACGAAGTTGATAAAGTCTTCGTTTTTGGCAACGAAGTCTGTTTCGCAGTTGACTTCAACCACGGCGCCGGTTTTGGCATCAGGAGCGACGTAAAGACCGATCAGGCCCTCTGCTGTCACGCGTGAAGCCGCCTTGCTGGCTTTGCTGCCCAGTTTGACACGCAGGATTTCTTCTGCACGTGCCATATCCCCTTCAGCTTCTGACAGGGCTTTTTTGCATTCCATCATGGGGGCGTCAGTTTTTTCGCGTAACTCTTTGACCATTGAGGCGGTAATCTCAGCCATGATAACTCCAGTTAAATTTAGTAAACAATCCTGCCGGGCAGGAAAGATCAGCGGCGCGGAACCAGCCGGCGCCGCTGAGATTGATAAGGGTAGCAGCAGCGGATGACATGCTGACGTCAATCGGGGCTGCATTTGTGGCGAACGCGCCCGTCAGGGACGGACGCATTGACTGCCGGGAAAGCTTAGTTGCTTTCAGGCACTTCTTCGACGAACTCTTCTTCGCCTTCAACGATGGTTTCAACCACACCGTTCAGGTTCTGCTCACGACCTTCCTGGACCGCATCTGCAATGCCTTTGGCATACAGAGCGATGGCTTTGGCAGAGTCATCATTACCAGGAATGATGTAATCAATGCCATCAGGAGAGTGGTTGGTATCAACAACAGCGATCACAGGAATACCCAGTGTGCGGGCTTCCTGAATGGCAATTTTGTGGTATCCGACGTCGATCACGAACAGCGCGTCAGGCAGCGTGTTCATATCCTTGATACCACCAATGGATTTGTTCAGTTTGTCCAGTTCACGATCAAACATGAGGGCTTCTTTCTTGCTCATGCGCTCTTTGCTGCCATCAGCAACAGCCGCTTCCATGTCTTTCAGACGTTTGATGGACGTTTTGACCGTTTTGAAGTTGGTCATCATACCGCCGAGCCAGCGGCTATCGACGAAAGGCATACCGCAACGTGCAGCCTCTTCTGCTACGATTTCGCGGGCTGCACGTTTTGTGCCAACGAACAGGATATTGCCACCGCGAGCTGCAGTCTGGCGTGCAAATTTTTGCGCTTCCAGGAAGCTGGCGACAGTTTTTTCAAGGTTGATAATATGGATTTTGTTACGATGACCGAAAATGTACTGAGACATTTTTGGGTTCCAGTAACGGGTCTGGTGGCCAAAGTGCACACCAGCTTCAAGCATTTCACGCATTAAAGACATGTTTTAACTCCAGAGGGTTAGGTTCCTGCACCGCTTTGATATTGATTTTGTTGTATATAATCAACACCCTAGGAAAAACGGCGCGCTATTAAAAAAACGATATTTAACTATCAACTTCAAAAACAGGGTTTACTGCTCCCCGTTCTATTTCCCGGCTTTTTGATACGCCTGCCGTGATATCTTTAAGCATTGCGTTGCTACTCATTGTGTTGCTACTGATTATGTTGCTACTGATTACTAGCGTTGCTTCATAAGTCAGCAAATACGCCAGACTACAGAGTAAAACTACCACAATCCTGCAAAGACTCGGCAAACAAATCCGGGAAAGCCTATAATTCTACTATTATTTTAATTATTTACTCAAGCACTTATGGCAACTCTGACGAATCAGGAAGATATTAACGCAATGCGAACGGCCTGCGAAGATGCGGCCAGGGTGCTCGATCATGTCGCGCCATTCATTAAACCCGGTGTCACAACCGGAGAGCTCAATCAGATCTGTCTGGATTTCATGAACGAAATCGGCGTCAAATCGGCCACCATCGGCTATCAGCCGCCCGGCTACCCCCCTTTTACCGGTGCCGTATGTACATCCGTCAATCATGTTATCTGTCATGGCATTCCCGGCGACAAGAAACTCAAGGCTTCAGACGTCCTTAATATTGATGTCACCGTTATCCGGGACGGCTGGTTTGGCGACACCAGTCGTATGTTTTATGTGGGCGAACCCTCCATTCTGGCCCGCCGCCTGACCGATATCACCTACGAATGCATGTGGCTGGGCATTGAACAGGTTAAACCCGGTGCGACACTGGGCGACATTGGCCACGCCATTCAGAAGCATGCGGAAGCGAACGGCTTTTCGGTCGTGCGGGAATATTGCGGGCACGGTATTGGCCAGCGCTTCCATGAAGATCCGCAAGTGCTTCACTACGGCAAACCCGGTGAAGGTGTCAGACTGGAAAAAGGCATGGTTTTCACTATTGAACCCATGATCAACGCGGGCCGCCGGGATACCAAAGTACTGGCAGACCAGTGGACCGTTGTAACGCGTGACCACAGTCTGTCCGCGCAATGGGAGCACACACTGATCGTGACCGATAGCGGCTACGATATTCTCACCCGCTCTCCTGGTATGCCCGCGCCGCCGGCATTTGTCAAAGGCCTTCCCTGAATCCATTCAGGCCTCGCGCTGCTCCAAGGAACACCATGAACACTGTCAGCCCGGCCATCGCGATTCGAAATCGGCTAAATGAGCAGAAGGCTCAGGCTCTGGAAGCTTATCGCGCCTCTCGAGGAAGACCCGATTCGCTTCTGATAACCCTGCGCAAACAGGCAGACCAGGCTATGCGGGATCTCGTTGCCAGTTTTCCGCTGCCCAGCGGATCCAGTCTGTGCGCTATCGGTGGCTATGGCCGCGGTGAGCTTTATCCCTATTCGGACATTGACCTGCTCATTCTTCTGGCGCATCCGCCACTGGAAGACGAAAAGCCCATGCTCGAACGCTTTGTCTCTGCGCTGTGGGATCTGGGTCTCGATATCGGGCACAGTGTACGCACCATAGACGATTGCCTGAGCGAAAGTGCCGGTGATATCACCATTGAAACCGCGCTGCTGGAACTGCGCTATATCCTGGGTAACCGCAAGCTTGTCAATACACTGGAAGCACGCTTTCGCGAACAGCTCAGTCCGCAGGACTTTTTTCTGGCCAAACAGCTTGAATTGCAGCAGCGCTACGCGCGCTACAACGAGACGCCCTATTCCCTGGAACCCAACTGCAAAGAGTCGCCAGGCGCCTTGCGCGATCTGCAGACCATCCAGTGGATCAGCCGTGCGGCGGGACTTTCGGGCAGCTGGCGGGATCTGGTTAGCGGCGGTCTCATGACGAACGACGAGGCGGCCAAATGTGCCAAAGCCGAGCAGGCGTTCAAGCGCTTGCGTATCGACCTGCATATGCTCGCGGGCAAGCGCGATGATCGACTGTTGTTTCACACCCAGCCTCTGCTGGCTGAGGTTTATAAAATCCGGGCCACAGATGCGCGCCGGCCGGGCGAAGTCCTGATGCAGCGCTATTACTGGGCAGCGCGAATTGTCTATCTCATGAGCCATATTATGATGCAGAGCTTCCGGGAACATTTCTTTCCGGTCAAAGACTGCAGCGTAATGATAGATGAAGACTTTTGTCGGGTCGGCCAGCAGCTTGATCTGGTTGCTGACGATGCCTTCGAACGTAAGCCGCAGCTGCTACTCAAGGCCTTCCTGGTGATGCAGCAGCATCCCGAAGTCAACGATATGTCGGCCAAGCTGCAAAGACTGATCTGGAGTTCGCGCCATCGGATCGATGCCCAGTTCCGGCGCAATCCCGTGAACAAATGGCTTTTCCTGCAGATTCTGCAGCAGCCCACCGGCATCGTCCATGCTTTTCGACGCATGACCATGCTGAGTATTCTGCCTCAGTACATTCCGGTATTTCGCAAGATCGTCGGGCAAATGCAGCACGATCTGTTTCATGTCTACACGGTTGATCAGCATACGCTGATGGTGATCAGAAATATCCGTCGCTTTACCATGCCGGAACACGCCCAGGAGTATCCTCTGGCCAGTCGGCTTATTGCCGATATGGATCGCCATTGGCTGCTTTACGTGGCTGCCTTGTTTCATGACATTGCCAAGGGCCGTGGCGGCAACCATTCCACACTGGGCGCCATCGATGTGCGCAAGTTCGCCAGAGATCACAATCTGGAGACCGAGGACCGGCAACTCGTCGAATTTCTCGTTGAGCAACATCTGACCATGTCCTCGTTTGCTCAGAAGCGCGATCTGTCAGAGCCCTCAGTCATTCAGGAGTTCGCCGATATTGTGCGCACGGAAAGAAGGCTGACCGCCCTGTATCTGCTGACCGTCGCAGATATTCGAGGCACCAGTCCGAAAGTATGGAATGCGTGGAAAGGCAAGCTGCTCGAGGACCTGTACAATTACACGCTGCTGGCCCTTGGCAGTCGCGTTTTTGACCGACAATCGGTGCTGACCCAGCGGAAAAATGAAGCCATGGCGCTGGTAAGATTTTCGGGAATCAGCGATGAGGATCGCGACCGGTTCTGGAACACACTGGACGTCGCCTACTTTTTACGGCATGAAGCGCGCGATATTGCCTGGCACACCAGGCTTCTTTACCGCATGCTGCCGCAGGTAGGCGCCCAGGTTCGCGCACGTCCAACCGAAAACAATGAAGGCATTCAGGTGATGGTGTATGTGAATGACCGCCCTGACCTATTCGAGCAGATCTGCTCGTATTTCTATGAACAGCGTATTGATATTCTGGATGCGCGAATCCATACCACCAGACAGGGTTACGCACTGGACAGCTTTGTCGTTGATAGCGCCGCCATCGACGCCGATATCCGGTCCAATGTGCCACTGATCGAGCATGGACTGCGAAATCGCCTGAACGAACCGCTGCCCGATCAGGATGAACCACTTAAGTTCAATCGCAACCGCTATGTGGTGGGCGCAAACGTGCGCCGCTCTCGCACCTTTCCGCTGGTGCCTATTATTGAACTTTTACCCGACGAAAACAGTCAGTATTGGCGTCTATCAATTACAGCCATGGATAGTCCTGGTATTCTTTATGCACTCGCCAACACCTTCAAGCGTCACCAGATCAATCTGCAAATGGCCAAAGTTATGACGCTGGGTGATCGTGTTGAAGATATTTTCATTCTAGGTGGCAGTGCGCTGGACAATCCTCGCACCCAAATGCAATTCAAACGTGATTTGCTTACAGCAATCAATAATCTGACAGTACAACCGTAGCCGACAATGAGTATCAACGATTACCTATTGATTTTCAGCCGAAGCTTTCTGTTCGTTCTGGCTACGCTGCTGCCTATCGTCAATCCGCCAGCTGTTGCACCCATTTTTCTGACCATGACCGAGGGCGCCAGCAGCGCCACGCGCAAACTTCTGGCGAAACGCATTGCCATCAACGTGTTTATCATGCTCACGCTTGCAGCATTGTTCGGCAACATGGTGCTACGCTTTTTTGGCATCTCATTGCCAATCGTCAGGGTGGGTGGCGGTCTGCTGGTGGTGGCCAGCGCATGGCAACTGGTCAATGCGAAAGATCCCGACACCGACGCGCATGAAAAACTGGTGGAAGATTATTCCCAGGACAAGGTAAAAGCCAGCGCTTTTTACCCACTTACGTTCCCGATAGCCTGCGGCCCCGGCAGTATCTCTGCAGCCATCACGGTCGGTGCCTCTTTTGATTTCATCAGTGCTGCGGCCGGTGTCATGAGCGTGACAGGCATGATCCTGGCCGTCACAAGCGTCAGTGCTATCCTGTTTTTCTGCCTGCGCTTTGCCGCCCGCTTTCTTGCCCGTCTGGGCAAATCAGGGACAGCCGTTTTCATGCGATTGTCCGCATTCATACTGCTCTGTATCGGTGTCCAGATTATGTGGGACGGCGCGCATGAACTGATCATGCGCCTTTATGCCGATGTTTCTTCAACCTATTCCCGGACTACCCTATGACCCAGTCTCGCCTGAATCTTATTGCCGTACTTTGCCTGCTCGCATTGGGTGTCGCACTAGTCAGTCAGCATGTTTTTGGTATGCCACCCTGCGCCTGGTGCGTCTTGCAACGCCTGATTCTGCTGGTCATTGCCATCCTGTGCCTGGTGGGCAATTTTCTTCCAGGTGTGCTGAAGCGATTCGCCGCCTTATTCACAGTGGCGCTGTCTGTGGCAGGAATTGTCGCTGCCTGGTATCAGCACACAGTCGCTTCGCAAATGGTGTCCTGCGATCGCACCTTTGCTGATATTTTCATGTCCAAAACAACCGGACTCGATGCTGCAGTGCCATGGCTTTTCGGTATCTATGCAACATGCATGGATGCAAAAGTCAGTGTGCTGGGCGTCGAGTATGTGCTGTGGGCGCTGCTGTTATTTGTTATCCTGCTGGCCCTCAGTCTGTTCGCCCTCTTCGGCCGGACCCGCCAACGCTCACGGTTCGCCTGATCCGCTTGGCTAGTCGGGCCGACCGGCCGTTGACGCAGCCTGTGGCATTAGCCTGGAGCATTAGCCTGGAGCATTAGTCAGGAGCATCAGCCCGGCACTGGCACCCTACCGGTGCAAGCATCAGCCCCGAACTTTATGCGCCTGGCGCATGTCCTGTTTCAGGCCGAACCAGAAGCCGGCCTGGCCCAGAATGGCGGCGCAGGAAAGCACGGTGAACGCCGTAAGCGCAGGATCATCACCAAGCCCGACCAGCGAGGTACACACGGCACCAATAGCCATTTGTGTGAACCCATAAAGGCCCGCAGCCGATCCCACCAGATGCCGATCGACGTTCAGACCCTTAGTCAGTGCAGCCGGGCTTGCGACACCTGCACCCACGGCAAAGAGAAACATAAATCCCGTTACTGTCACAATATGCAGATGCCCGGCTAGTACCAGAGTCAGCAAAGTGACAGCAGCGACCACGCTCAAGGCATTCCCGCCAATCAACAGTCTCTCCAGTGAATAGCGCCCGATAAGCTGGCGCGTGGCCGCATTGCCGACAGACAGGCCCACAATCAGCAGTGCCAGATAGATACCCACTTCGCCAGGTGGGCGTTGCAATTCCCTTGTAATGATGAATGGTGCTGCTGCAATAAAGGCATAGAGCGCCGTCGTGGCGCAGCCGCCACCAAACGCGTAACCCAGAAACTGGGGCATTTTCAGTAAAGACTTGTAGTCACACGCCAGCGCGCCGGGACTGACTTTTCCTGTGGGAGAGCCAGTTTCTGGCAACAGACGCCACGTGGAGATCAGCGTGACCAGCCCCATCAGGAACAGTGCAACAAAAACGCTGCGCCAGCCCAGATGCAATGTCAGCAGCGATCCCAGTAAAGGTGCGAGCCCTGGACCCGCCATCATGATCAGATTGAGCAACGCCTGATCCTTGACAGCGGTGTCTCCGACCGCTGAGTCTCGCACGATGGCACGGCCGAGTGCAAGACCTGCACAGCCGCCGAGGGCCTGAAACAGACGCGACAGAATCAATGTCGATTCATTCTGTGATATGGCTGCCGCGATACCTGCCAGAACATAGATGGACAGACCCGCAATCAATAGTGGCCGGCGTCCGAAACCATCGGATAGCGGCCCGTACACCAGCTGCCCGAAAGCCAGACCCAGAATGTACAGACTGATGGTCATTTGCATGGTGCTGGTACTGGCACCCAGATCTGCCGCGGCATCAGGCAGTGCAGGAACAAACATGTGCATGGCAAGTGTGCCGCTAAGCGTCACAAACACCAGCAGCCACAAGGGAGCTCGTGTATGCGTTTGTTTTTTCGTAGAGGATGCTGCTTGTGATGCAGATGACTCTTCGGATGTTGCAGCCTTCGCCGTCACTGATGTATTTTCTGAATTTGATGAAAGTTCCGACGCTGATGTGTGTAGAGGCGCCGATGGGTGCTGCAGCGCTGATGTCTGTTCGGACGAAGATGCGTCTTCACTTCTTGAAGTCGCTTGTGTGGATGATGTCGCTTGTGTCGTTTGCGGCGCAGGTAAAACGGCTGGCGCGGCGGTCGTCTCAACCGAAGCGCGTTTGTCATTGACCGGAGTGTCGTTTGCTGTTCCTGATTTATCCGGTGCCAGCGTCCTATGTGCAGCGCTTGTAATATCAGTCATGATCGTCTGTTGCGCTCCACAGATCACTGCCCAGTGACTCGACGGTACCCACCAGCTGCTGCAGCACCGAACTGGCCACTATCATTTGTGCGCTATCCATGTCGCGGAATAGTCGAACGCGCCCCGCGTGCACGACCTGCTCCACCGTTGACACCGTGGTTTTTCCCGAATCAGTCAGGTGTATGAGTTTTTCCCGCCTGTCGGCACCTTCGAGTCGCTGTATATAACCCGCGGTCTGCAGACCGTCGAGGATGCGTACGACCGAAGAACTGTCCAGCCCCAGCAAGGCTGCGAGGTCTTTTTGACGTAGCGGCGCCTTTGCCCTGGAAATAAAGAGCAGCGGAAGCCAGGTTGCCTCTGTCAGCCCCATGGGCTGCAGACGACGGTCAACAGCGCGTCGCCATTGACGGTTCAAATGACCGCAGAGTGTCAGGATTTCCCTGGCAGCGGGATGCAGCGTTTCAGATTTTTTTGACGTGGACATAGGTGACTTACCAATAGATGATATGTCAATTATATACCCCGACATGCATCGGCGCAAATTCTGCGGTCACAAAATCAAAAGTGAATGGTTATCAGGCGTTGGCGGCGTAGCCCATATTGAATTGCAATCCGCCTACGGCCTGCCCTTCCTTAGCCTGATGCCGCGTCAGACGCAGGCGTTCCAGATAGGCCTCATCGACATCACCTGTCACATAGTTGCCGTCAAAGCAGGACGATTCAAATTGCGTCAATTTAGGATTGATATCACTTATCGCTGACTTCAGGTCTTCAAGATCCTGATAGACCAGGCCGTCGGCACCAATCTCTTTGGCAACCTGCTCTGCAGTTCTTCCATTCGCGATCAGTTCATCCTGCGTTGGCATATCAATGCCGTAAACGTTCGGGAAACAGACCGGTGGCGCAGCAGAGGCAAAGAACACTTTCTTCGCGCCTGCGGCCCGTGCCATATCCACGATTTCCCGGCTGGTTGTGCCGCGAACAATGGAGTCATCAACCAGGAGCACATTCTTATCTTTGAATTCCACACTCATGGCATTCAGTTTCTGACGCACAGATTTTTTGCGTACAGCCTGCCCTGGCATGATGAAAGTTCGGCCCACATAGCGATTTTTGATAAATCCTTCGCGGTACTCCAGGCCAAGTTTGGATGCCAGCTGCATTGCTGCAGGCCGTGATGAATCGGGTATTGGCATGACTACATCAATTTCTCTCAGGCGCAACTGACGTGCCACCTTATCGGCCAGATACTCGCCCATTTTGAGTCGGGCATTGTAGACATTCACACCATTAATGGTTGAATCAGGACGCGCAAAATATACGTATTCGAAAATACATGGCGTGAGTATGGCATTGTCTGCGCACTGCTGTTCATGCACGTTGCCATCCAGGTCGATGAATACCGCTTCACCTGCGTCGATATCACGAACGAAATCAAAACCGCTGCCCTCGAGCGCGACTGATTCCGAAGCAACCATCCATTCTGTTCCCAACTCGGATTCAAATTTTCCAAGACAGAGCGGACGAATGCCGAAAGGATCACGAAACGCCAGCAGACCGTAGCCGGCTATCTGAGCCACAACGGAGTACGCTCCTTTTACCCGGCGATGCACTGCGCGAACGGCAGAAAACATACTCTGTGGGTCCAGCGAAGTTCCCTTGGCGGCTGACTGAAGTTCGTGGGCCAGCACGTTAAGCAGCACTTCGGAATCGGAATTCGTATTGATGTGGCGTTGATCGACCTTGAAAAGGGACTCACGCAGCTCTCTCCAGTTGGTCAGATTGCCATTGTGTGCAAACGTGATACCAAAGGGCGCGTTCACATAGAATGGCTGTGCCTCTTCCAGCGAATCACTGGAACCGGCTGTTGGGTAGCGTACCTGTCCAATACCGGAATGGCCTGGCAGATCGCGCATATTGCGAGTGCGGAAAACATCGCGTACAAGACCATGAGCCTTGTACATGTTGAAGTGATTGCCGTAAGCGGTGGCAATGCCGGCCGCATCCTGACCGCGATGTTGCAGTAGCAGCAGGCTGTCATAGACCAGTTGATTCACTGGACCGCGCCCGACGATACCGATAATTCCGCACATATAAAGCCTATCCTGAAAATGAAGAGAGAGT
>JAFAGQ010000071.1 GCA_023422555.1 Pseudomonadota bacterium | reverse complement strand
GACGTCTGGGCACTGTCCAGAAATTCGTCGATATTATCGTCATTGGCGTTTTTGAACGCCTGTTCGATGGTTTTGGACAAATCCCAGGTAAAGAACATCAAGGCATTGGGCCCTTTCACCTCGGGGTGTTCGTATCCCCAGAAAGCGCCCTGGCCGGGAGAGGATTGGGTCATAATATGTCTCAAATAGAAAAATAGGTAATGGAATCAGTCGTTTAACGAAGATTTATCAGCCATACAGCAGGCTGTCAGGTTTCACGAAACTGCATATTATACAAAGATGCGTACAATCCGTTATTTTTCAAGAGCTCAGTGTGATTACCCTGCTCCACAATCCTGCCGGCATCCATGACCAGGATGCGATCGGCATTCTGCACCGTTGACAGGCGGTGCGCAATGACAAATGTTGTGCGCCCTTCCATCAGGGTTTCCAGAGACGCCTGAACCTGTCTCTCAGATTCATTATCCAGTGCCGAAGTGGCCTCGTCAAGGATCAGAATGGGTGCATTTTTGATCAGGGCACGTGCAATGGCCAGCCGCTGGCGTTGACCGCCTGAGAGCCAGGCACCATTCTCGCCGACAGGCGTATTCAGCCCCTGTGGCAGGGAATTGACGTACTCAAGAAGATTGGCGGAGGCCAGCGCTTCACGGATACGATCTTCATCTGTGTCGCCAAAAAAGCCGTAGGCCACATTCTGCGCCATGGTGCCTTCAAAAAGCACCACGCTCTGGCTGACCAGCGAAAGCTGGGCCCGCAGGCTTTCCAGCGTGTAATCGGCGATATTACGGCCATTAATGGTGATCTGACCGGAAACCGGATCTACAAACCGCGGAATCATATTGACCAATGTGGTTTTCCCGCTGCCTGAGCGGCCCACAAATGCGATCGTTTCTCCCCGTTTGACCGTGAAGGAAATGTCGGTCAGTGTGTTGTTGCTGGCATCGGGAAAGCGGAAGCTGACATTTTCAAACGAAATGGTTCCCAGGTCTTTTTCGTCCAGCTTTTCCTTGCCCGTATCATTTTCCTGAACACTGTCGATCAGGGTAAACACACTGTCGGCCGCCACCAGCATCTTCTGCATGCGCGCTGCCACGTTAGTCAGGCGCTTGACCGGATCAAAAATCTGCGCAAGCGCGGTCAGAAACGCGGCAAATGAACCGACTGTCAGTGCGCCGGTACTGCCCTGATAAAGGGCGGTGGCGATGACAATGCCCACGGCAAAGGCGATGCTCAGCTGGGTAATAGGCGTCATGGCGGCGCTTGCAATGGCTGAACGCATGGCAAACCGGCGCAGCGATCCATTTACAGAGAAAAAACGCTCGCGTTCAAACTTGTAGCCATTGAAGAGCTTGACGACGCGCTGCCCTTCGATGGATTCCTTGATGACCCGGGTCAGTTCTGCGTTGATATCTACCGTCTTCATATTGATGCGCCGCAGGCGCTTGATGAAGATCCTGGTCGTGATCACTGAAATCGGCATGATGATGAAGATGATCAGTGTCAGCTGCCATGACAGATATAGCAGCATGGCCAGCAGCGCGATCACCACTGCACCGTCACGCACCAGAATAATACAGACCTCGGTGGCGTAATCAGTAATGTTGCCGGCGTCGATGGTGAAACGGTTCATGAGCCTGCCGGTATCACCCTTCTGGTATTCGGCATCGGGCATGCCCAGCAGTTTCTCGAACATATCCTTGCGAATGCCCAGCAGCACGTTATTAGCGATCCATGCCAGCAGATAGTCACTCAGGAAGCTGAGGACACCGCGTAGCAGAAACAGGCCCACCACAGTAAGCGGAATGGACCAGATGTAATAGGGTTTGGCACCGCTGAATCCATCATCCAGCAACGGCTTCATGATGTAGGCCAGCGCGGGCTGCGTGACGGCAGCAACCGAGACCAGCACCAGGGCAGCCGCCAACGCCTGCCAGTAGTCACCGACTCTGGCGTATATGCGCCGAAATACCGTTTTGCGGCTGCCACTTTTGAACGAGTTATCCAATCTGTTTACCTTGTACTGTCACTTGCATACTGTATATCCAGGGCATTTTAACGGTTTAGCCTCGCTTTGCGTAACGGTTTGGCAGGAAAAGGGGGATAAGTTTAGAGCGGTCCTGTCAAATCCACGCTAAAATCCTGTGCATGAAAAACCTTGAGCGTGTTTACATACGGCTGCCGAACTGGATTGGTGACGTTTGCATGTCTACCCCTGCCCTGCAGGCGGCCGTGTCTACCGGTTTGAACATCGTCGCCTGCGGCAAGCCATGGGCGCGATCCCTGCTGACGGATATGCCAACGCTGCAGTTTCTGCCTGTAAGCGGTGAATGGCAGCAGGACCGTCGGCAAGTCAGGGAACATA
The DNA here is from genome assembly GCA_023422555.1 of Pseudomonadota bacterium. Taxonomy (GTDB): domain Bacteria; phylum Pseudomonadota; class Gammaproteobacteria; order Burkholderiales; family Burkholderiaceae_B; genus Advenella. Next base: position 9,032 of record JAFAGQ010000071.1, on the reverse strand, counting down.
TCCGCCGTCATCCGGCGCAAGGTCGCAGTGCGGGCCTGCTGCTGCCCGATTCGCTCACCAGCGCACTGGCCTTTCGGCTCGCGGGGCTGGCCTGCGCCGGTTATCGCGACGATGGCCGTTCTCTGTTGCTCAAATGGCCTTTTTCCAAACCCGGTGAACCCATGCACGCGGTGCAGTCATGGTACTGGCTTACACGTCAGGCATTTGCCAAATGGGGCTATACGCTGCCGGCCCAACCGGCGCAAAGTCTTCATCTCTCTTCGGATTCACACAGTATGGCTGCGGCCAGTGACGCGTTGTTGCAGGCGGGCGCTGGAGAAAGGCCGATATTGATTGCACCTACCGCTACCGGTCAGCACAAGGGAAAAAATAAGGTGTGGCCGCATTTTGACGCGCTCACGCGGCAGTTGCAGGCACAGCGGTATACCGTGGCCATGTGTCCACCTGAAGCCGAGCTTGAACAGGCGAAGGCGAATGCCCCCACCGCTACCGTGATTGCACCCTTGTCCCTGTCCGGCTTTGTTGCGCTGGTCCGCCAAAGCAGCCTGGTAATCTGCAACGATTCGGGGGTGGCCCATCTGGCTTCGCTTACCGATACGCCCCAGCTGACATTGATGGGTGTCACCAATGCCGCCCGCACCCATCCCTGGACACCGCATGCGCATATCCTGGGTTCGTATGGCCATTGGCCTTCTGTCGAAGACGTGCTGGGCGCCGTCAATCAATTGTTGCGGAACGAGTAAACCATGTTCAGTTCATTGATCAATCTTGTTGTCCCTCTCAATCTGTGCATTTTCCTGATGGTGGTCGGGTTCATTCTTTGCGTGATCCGATTCAGACGCACGGGACTGACACTGATTCTGGCCGGCGTTCTTTGGGTACTGATCTGGTCCCTGCCCATTACCTCGATTCTGCTGGGCGGTGTCCTGGAAAACAGTTATCCGTACCGGCCGGCCAACGAGTATCCTGAGGCACAGGCCATTGTGGTGCTCGGTGGCGCAACTGCCAACAATCGCATCAACTGGTTCGAACCACTGGAACCTGCCACAACGGTGGCACGCGTGGACACGGCTGCAGAGCTCTACAAGCAGCACAAGGCGCCACGCATTCTGGTTTCGGGCGGTGCCCTGTCCGGGGATGTCAGCGAAGCACGCGGCATGGCTGCACGACTCAAGACACTGGGTATTCCCGCAGAAGATATCATTCTGGAAAACGAAAGCCGGACAACACATGAAAATGCCGAGCTGACCGTGCAGGAATTGGAAGAGCACGATATCCATTCCATTCTGCTGGTGACGTCGGCACTGCATATGCCCCGCTCAATGGCGTCGTTCAGCAAGTTCAAGCTGGACGTCACGGCAGCGCCCAATCCGCCACAAATTACAGCGCCTGAGGATAAGGATTTCTCGCTGTTTATACCCAATGAACGCGCGCTTGCAGGCAGCCGTTCAATTCTGAAAGAATATGTGGGTGTCGTGGTGTACTGGCTGCGCGGCTGGCTCTGAGCAAAAGAAAGACAGCCGAAGCGTCGTGTGGCGTTGTATGGGGAATTCAAGATCCCCGAATTCCGGCGTCTGCGGATATCCTCGGCTGCTGATGCTCAAATATCCGGATTACGACTTCTGGTTCTCCAGCGCTTTTTTGCGCGCCTCGCGTCGCTGTTTCTTCCACTTTTTGAATTTGCCGTAAGCACGACCAGCAAAAGTGTCCCGCGCGTAGAAAAGCCGGTTCAGCAGCCATTTACCACTGCGGTTGGAAACGGCGATGCGGTAAATGTTTTCCTTGTCGCCCATGGGCTTGTTAAAGCCATACGCATCGGTGGTGAAGAAATAACGATAGCCCGCAACTCTTGCAGCCTGCTTGTAATCCTCGTCGAAAAACCCCTGAGGCCAGCACAGGAAGTCGTCCTGTTTGCCCAGCCTTTCGGCCAGCAGCCGTCGGCACTGCGCCAGTTCTTCGCTGATTTTTTCGATTTTCTCTTCCCGGTCGTGCGACACTTTATCCCAGCGCGTATGCGTGTGGGTGTGGCTATGAATCTGCATGACGCCGCTGGCATCCATTTGCTGCAGTTCCGACCATCGCAGAATGACCTTGTCAGTTTCACCCGAGGCGACCAGATGCTTGGATTCTTCGTGTACGTAACTGGCCGGCAACGCATCTGATGGGCCATCAGCCGTGGTAAGGCGTGGTTCGCCCTCTCCTACCCAGCCGGTGACAACGAACAGCACACCTGTCATTCCGTACTTTTGCAGCAGCGGATAGGCATAGGTGTAGTTGTTCAGATAGCCATCATCAAAGGTGATGAGTATGGATTTATCGGGCACCGGTTTACCATTCATGTAGTCTGCAAACTGTTCAATGGTAAGCGTACGATAGCCACCCTGCTTCAATGCCTGCAACTGACGCTCGAAAACGTCGGGTTGCACATTGAGCGGGCTTTTCAACGGATGCACGTGATGATACATGAGCACCGGAACATTCTTTGCGTTGTCGGTCATGATTTTTCATCCAGCCATTTGCAATAAACGGCTTCAGTATTGATTGCCAGCTTTTCCGGCGAGAATACCGCCTCATCAAAAAGCCATTGGTGAGCGGCCTCGCTCATTTGTCTGCGTTTCGCAGGATCGCGGATCAGATCGTCCAGCGCCTGTGTCAGCGCCCCCGCATCATGCAATGGCACCAGTGTACCGGTTTCGCCGTTTCTGAGCATTTCAGAAACACCACCCACATCGGTGCCAACTACCGGCAGTCCGCTCATCTGTGCTTCTACATAAACGGTGCCTGAAGCTTCCTGCTCGGTGGCAAGCGCAAAGATGTCGCTGCCGGCAAGCAGGTTAGGCACATCCTTGCGATAGCCCATCATGTGAACACGGTTTTCCAGATGATTGACGGCTATGTGCTGCTGCACTTTTTCAAAGGTCGGTGACCCTGCGCCCACCAACACCAGGTGCAGATCGGGGTAACGCTCAAACAGCGCTTTCATGCTGTCAATCAGGAATATATGTCCTTTTTTCTCACGCATGACTGCCACACAAATGACAACAACGGCACTGTCTGCAAGGCCCAGTTCTTCACGAAGCGTGGAATGAGCTACTGGTGGCGGTGATTCTACCGGCGAATAGATGGTCGCTACCTTGTCGGGTGAAACGCCTTTATCGAGCACCATTTGCCGCACATGGTTGCTGACGGTGGCGACCTTGTGAGGGAGCCAGGTATAGGACAATAAAGAGCCGATAGGAATGGCTAAATGACGGGTACGCACGATCAGAGGTGTGCCCGCCAGTCGTCCCGCCAGCGCAGCAATCAGCGTGTCCTTGCGACTGTGGGTATTAAGGACGTCAAAACGACCCTGCACAAGAATACGACGGATCGCAGCCACGCCTTTGACAAAATTGGGAATACCTCCCATGGGCACGGTATGCACAACAAACCCTTCATCACGCATGCGTGCGACCAGCTGTGCTTCAGGCCGGCAGATCAGTTCCATGTGATGGCCACGCTTTCGCATGGCGCGCATTTCCTTGAAGATACGATGCTCCTGGCCGCCAAAGGACACGGCTGCTTCAGAGTGAACGATTCGCAGCGGCCGGCTGGTCTTTTCTACATCGGCACTGTCATTGCTGACGGCCTCGGCCTCTTGCGGGTTCAGCGAAGGATTGAGCGTTGTGTTCACGAATAGGCTACCTCTACGGAACGCGATTGCTCGTCCTGCCTCAATCGTTCAAACAGGCTGTCTGCCATGCGTACGCGCCATTCTTCGCCAAGTTCAATATCACACTTGTAACCCTGACGAGCAGAGACATAACTTAACTGAACCCTGACGCCCGGGATACCGTTTTCCGGTTCCGCACGATAGGGATTAAGAATGGATTTGAGTGTACCGACCGACATGCCATCTGCAATTTCGATCTGCAGACAGCGTGCCCGATCTTCGCGGGCTTTCTGCAGATCGTACAGACTGTCGGCGCTGATGCGCAATCCGCCATTGAACCGGTTGACCTTGGCCTTGATGCGGGCAATGACCAGACTGTCGGCCTTCAGGAAATGACGATTCTGTTCATAGACACTGCCGGGACACATGATTTCAACCTGGGCCGAACCATCATCAAGCAGCAGAAAATAAAGGCGATCATCGGCTTCCGGCTGACCTGGCGTTTTGCGATTGCTTGCAAAGAAGCGCTGACCAATCAGCACGCCCGCAACCCACTGCGGATCGCGCGATTCGGTGATGCCGGCAAGCCGCGTAGGTGCAAAGCGACGCACTTCATCACGCCAGACATCGAACAGATGATGACTGAAATAAAAGCCGAGCGCGTTCTTCTCTTCGATGAGTTCAGCGTGAAGACTCCACGGTGGCACGCGGGCAACCTGATCCTGCACGATGGCGCCCGAATCATCGCCAAACAGCGAGACCTGGTCGGCACTGCGATCAGCCTGATCGGCAGCATCGATGGCATGCGTCAGCGCTGCAAGCAGCGCGGCGCGATTGCGTTCAAGCTCATCGAATGCACCAGCACGAATCAGCGCTTCCATGGTGCGGCGGTTAACGGTATGGCGATTGACCCGCTTGCAGAAGTCATACAGATCCAGGAAGGGTCCGCCCTCCTCGCGCGCGCGCAGGATCTCTTCGACGGCACCCTGACCGGTTCCCTTGACGGCGCCCAGTCCGTAACGGATGGTGCGCGGCGGTTTGCCGGCGCGAGTGGCTTCGTCCTCAACCGGTTCAAAACGGTAGACCGATTCATTGACATCCGGCGGCAGAACCTGCACGCCGTTGTCCAGCGCATCGCGCCAGAAGATCTGCACCTTGTCGGTATCGTCCATATCCGAAGACATGGTTGCAGCAATGAATTCAGCAGGATGATGCGCCTTGAGCCACGCCGTCTGATAGGAAATCAGCGCGTACGCGGCGGAGTGACTTTTATTGAACCCGTAGCCCGCGAATTTTTCCATCAGGTCGAACAGGCGCACAGCCAGTTCACCGTCATAACCTTTTTCCACCGCGCCTTTTTCAAACAATTCGCGATGTTTGGCCATCTCTTCGGGCTTTTTCTTACCCATGGCCCGACGCAGCAGGTCGGCACCACCCAGGCTGTATCCCCCCACGATCTGGGAGATCAGCATCACCTGTTCCTGATAGACGATCACGCCGTAAGTACTGCGCAACGTAGACTCAAGTGATGGATGGAAGTAGTCGACATCGGCTCGACCATGCTTCCGATTGACGAAGTCGTCTACCATGCCCGATTCCAGCGGTCCGGGCCGGTATAGGGCCAGCACGGCAATAATATCTTCGAACGTATTGGGCAGCAGTTTTTTGAGCAGCTCTTTCATGCCCCTGCCCTCAAGCTGGAACACCGCCGTGGTATTGCCTTCGCACAGCGTACGATATGCGCCGGGATCGTCCAGGGGCAGCGACATGATGTCGAAATCGCGCATGCCCGGATTGAAACGTCGCACGTAGCGCACAGCCCAATCCAGAATGGTAAGGTTGCGCAGGCCCAGGAAGTCGAACTTGACCAGACCGGCAGCTTCCACGTCATCCTTGTCGTACTGGGAGACAACACTGGTTTCACTGCCTGGCTGGCAATACAGCGGGCAGAAGTCTGTCAGTTTGCCGGGTGCAATCAGTACGCCACCCGCGTGCATACCCACATTTCGCGTCAGCCCTTCCAGCGGACGCGCCAGATCCACAATGGCTTTGACTTCTTCGTCATTGTCGTAACGGCGGCGAAACTCCGGTTCTTCTTCCAGCGTTTTGGCCAGACTCCAGGGATTGGCGGGATTAAAGGGAATCAGTTTGGACAGGCCATCACACAGGGAATATGGCAGTTCAAGCACGCGACCGACGTCGCGAACCACGGCCTTGGCACCCAGCGTACCAAAAGTCGCAATCTGAGACACCGCATTGCGTCCGTATTTTTCCTTGACGTACTCAATGACCTTCTCGCGATTGTCCTGACAAAAGTCGATATCGAAGTCGGGCATGGAAACGCGTTCGGGATTCAGGAATCGCTCGAACAGCAAATCGTAACGCAGCGGGTCCAGATCGGTAATGCCAAGAGCAAAGGCAACCAGAGAGCCCGCACCGGATCCTCGGCCGGGGCCGACGGGAACGCCATTGTTCTTGCCCCAGTTGATGAAGTCGGCAACGATCAGAAAGTAGCCCGGAAAGCCCATGCTGATAATGGTTTTGCATTCCAGCTTGAGCCGGTCCTGATAGGCAGGCCTTGCCTTTTCGCGTTCCTGTTCGTCCGGGTATAGCTGCTTCAGGCGCACTTCCAGACCTTCTTCAGACAACTTGACCAGATATTCATCCAGCGAGCTGTTGTCTGGCGTCGGGAAGTTGGGCAAATGCGGTTTGCCCAGCGAAAGCGTCAGTGAGCAGCGGCGTGCAATTTCAACTGTGTTGGCAATGGCTGAAGGCACGTCGGCAAATTTCTCTGCCATCTGTGCAGAACCAAGCACATACTGATCTTCAGAAAAGCGGCGGGTGCGGGACTTGTTGCCGAGCAATTCACCATCCGCGATACACACGCGGGCTTCATGCATCCGGAAATCTTCGGGTCGCGTAAACTGAACGGGATGGGTGGCAACAACCGGCAGATCCAGTCGCGCGGCCAGTTGCATCGCCAGCTGCACGTAGCGCTCGTCTGCCTGCGGACCGGTACGCTGCAGCTCAATAAAATAGGATCGTGGAAAGTGCGCAGACCACTGTCGCGCAAGTGCCTCGGCCTGGTCTGTACGACCGGCAAGCAGCGCCTGTCCTACATCGCCGGCGACACCACCGGAAAGAAGGATGAGCCCTTCCTGGTTTTCCAGCCACTCGCGCTGCAGTTCCGCCCTGCCCTTGAACTGATTGCTTGTCCATGCCCGCGACAGCAGTTCACACAGATTCAGATAGCCCTGGCGATTCTGCACCAGCAGCAGCACGCGAAACGGCTTGTCGCGATCCTGTTCATTGGCCAGCCAGACATCACAGCCGGCAATCGGCTTAATTCCCTTGCCTCGGGCAGCCTTGTAGAATTTGATCAGACCAAAAAGGTTGCTCAGATCTGTCAGTGCAATGGCGGGCTGCGAATACGATGCAGCAGCCGCAACCAGTTCGCTGATGCGCGCAGTACCATCCACAACGGAAAATTCCGAGTGGGTACGCAGATGGACAAACATGGGAGAGGTGTCTGTGGAAGTCATACGTTATTGTATCAACGATTAAGGGATTCCCAGGCTTTTTGCAAACGCCTTACCGAGACCGGAACCGGCGTGCGCAACTCCTGCGCAAACAGGGCAACACGCAGCTCCTGCAACATCCAGAAAAAATCATCCAGCCGCTCATCGGCCTGTCCTTTGAGCGCAGCGCGCATACGCTGATAATTGACCAGCAACGGCGCCATCTCCTGCATGAGTCTTGCATCACGCGTCGGATCGCTGCGGTATTTGTCTATGCGTGCCTGCGCCGCCTTCAGATATCGCGGAAAATGCACGCGACGTGCATGCGAATGATCCGTCAGAAAACGCGCACTCATGAACGAAGACGTGCCCGCAACAATATCATCGTGCAGTGCTTTGGCCGAACGCACCGAGACCAGCTTTTTCTGCAGGGCTGCCCATTCGGTCAGGGTCGTCAGGGCAAGCCTTGCTTCCTCCTGAATGAGCAGACCAATACGGCCCTTGGCATCCACGCGTCTGGCTTCGAACTGTCCGGCGTCTGTCGGCAGCGGTTCGACCAGGCAAGCCTGACTGAGTGCGGCATCCACAATCTGGTCGCGCAGGCTTTCCTGGTTCATGAGAGACACAGCAAGCATTCCCATGCGTGTCAGTTCAGGAATGGATTTGGTCAGTTGCCTGAGCTGATCCTTCATGGCGATACGAAACAGTCGCAGGAGTCCGTCGCGATGTTTGCGCGCGGCGGTTTCAGGATCGTCGAAAACATCTATCGTGCAGCTATCCCCCAGATCCACCAGCGCCGGATAACCGATAAAGGTTTCGTTCTTCTTGCGTATCTCCATGATCTCAGGCAGCTCGCCGAAATTCCATTCGACGATATTGTCCTGACTGACGACTTGCGCCACCGATTTGTCGCGACTGACCAGTGATTGAAAAGACGCTTGTGCGGCCGGCGCATGTTCTGCCTTGAGCTGGCTCAGATTGCGGCCTGCAGAAAGCATACGGCCGTGTTCATCGACCACTCTGAAATTCATGAACAGATGCGGTGGCAGGGTCTCTGGCTTGAAGTCTGTGACGGCAACGCGAATTGCAAGCTGATCACGAATGTCATCAACCAGTGCTGTGAGCAGCGACTGTCCCGGATCCGAGGCTTCGGTAAACCAGCGCTCGAAAAAACCCTGGGCATAGTCAGGCAAGGGAACGCAATGGCGCCGCAGTTTCTGTGGCAGCGATTTAAGCAGGTGCAGAACCTTTTCCTTGAGCATGCCAGGGACCAGCCATTCGCTTTGCATCGCGTCCACCTGGTTCAGCAAAAAGACGGGAATGGTTGCGGTCACGCCATCCTTGGGCGAGCCGGGTTCAAAATGATAGCTTAACGCCAATGACATATCTTCCCAGCCGGTACGTTTGGGAAAGACATCTGACGTAATGCCCGACGCTTCGTGGCGCATCAGGTCTTCACGATTGAGCAGGAGCTGTGCGGCTGCCGCGTCGTCCAGTTTGTTGTGCCAGTTGATCAGGGTTTGCGTCTGGCAGACATCTGCCGGGATCTGCCGATCGTAAAAGGCGAAGATCAGTTCATCGTCAATCAGAATGTCGGGCCGCCGGGCCTGATGCTCCATTTTTTCGATGTCGCGGATCACGCGCGAATTATGGTCAATAAAGGGGAGCGAGGCTGCAATCTGCCCATCGACCAGCGCCTGACGAATAAAAATTTCACGCGCCTCTGCCGGCGCTATGCGGCCGTAATTGACCTTGCGACCGCTGTAGATCATCAGACCATAAAGCGTGGCCCGCTCATTTGCCAGCACCTGGCCACGCGTTGCATTGAACGTCGGATCCGACCAGTGCTTTTTCAGAAGATG
>JAFAGQ010000010.1 GCA_023422555.1 Pseudomonadota bacterium | reverse complement strand
CGGTATTCCATTATAAGCACCGCAAGCCGTTCAAAGCAAAGGCCGTCAGGGCGATTTGCCATCTGCCGTAACGGTGCCTTATGATAAGAGCGAATGGCGGCTGTTCTGCCTATTACCCTTTTAACCTGTATGGATTGGGCCATGTCATCTTCACGCATTGTTTTTTATTCGAACCCGCAATCGCGGGCCGCCGTCATTCACTGGATGCTCGAAGAACTGGGCGAACCGTACGAGACCGTCTATCTGAATTACCACGGTGCCATGAAAACGCCGGAGTACCTGCATATCAACCCAATGGGCAAGGTGCCCACCATCGTGCACGATGGGCAGATCGTGACGGAAGGGGCGGCCATTTGTGCTTTTCTGGCAGATCAGTATCCGCAGAAAAAGCTGGCGCCGGCGCCGAACAGTCCCGAACGCGGCACGTATTACCGCTGGCTGTTTTTTACTGCCGGTCCGCTGGAAGAAGCCATCACTATGACGTCGCTGAAGATGCCGATTCCCGCAGACAAAAGCTCCATGCTGGGTTTCGGTACCTTTGATCGAACCGTGGAAGTACTGGAACAGGCCGTTTCCGGCCCGAACTGGATTTGCGGAGAACAGTTCACGGCTGCAGATGTATACGTTGGCACCGCGATTCGTTTCTACATGCAATTCGGCGTGCTGGAACCACGACCCGCATTCAAAAATTATGTTGAGCGCCTCAGCGCCCGTCCTGCTTTTCAGCGCAGCATGCAAATCATGGAAAAAGCCGCCGCTGAAATGAAAAGTTGATGGTGAGGTCGATATCGGCGAGCCGGGTGTTCTGCGCGGCGTGCCGAGAACGTCAGTCCGTCAGGCCGTTTCAGTGTTTCGTATTCAGTTTTTCGTTTCCGCCGCTCCCGGACGGCGGCGCACGCGCAGTTTCACTTCGCTGACTATCACACTCGCAATAATCAGTACCGCACCGAAAAGTGCCAGCGCAGAGTGGCGTTCGTCGGCAAAGACGCGTCCGATCACCCCGCCCCATACCGGTTCTCCGGTGTAAATCACGGTGGCCCGTGTGGCAGAAATATGATTCTGCGCCCAGTTCATGGTGATTTGAATAACGGCACTGGCCAGGCCCAGCACCAGAATACTGATAACTAGGACAGGCGACCCCAGGTCTGGTGCACTTTCGCCCAGCGCGCCACCCATTGCGGCCGCGAGCAGCGATGCGGTGGCCAGTTGAACAATGGTGACGCGTCGAAGATTGACTCTGCCCGCAAACAGACTGATCAGAATGACCTCCACCGCAATGGCCACGGCGCTGAAAACAGTGAGCCATTCTCCCAGCCCTACCCCGCCTTCCATGCTGTACGGATCGGCAAGCAATACCAGTCCGAAAAATGCCATGGTGACCCCAATCCAGTTCATGAACGTGGGTGGTTTTTTCAGAAAGAGCCATTGCATCAGCGGCACAAGTGGCACATAGAGTGCGGTAATAAACGCCGACTTGCTGCTGGCAATTGTCTGTAATCCTACTGTTTGCAGGCTGTAGCCCAGAAAAATGCAGGCGCCGATAAGCATTCCTGCCCGAACTTCCAGCCAGGTGAGGCCGCGCAGAATGGGCAGAGAACAAAGCATCATGGCCAGCGCGGCGCAGCCAAAGCGCATGCCAACGAAAAGAAACGGCCCGCTGTGTGCCAGCGCGTTTTGCACAATCAGAAATGTGGCGCCCCAAAAGACCGTAATCACCACGAGCGCAAGTTCGTATCGGTTCAGCGCAAAAGGGCTGGAAGTGTTGGTTGAGCTCATGTGGAAATCTTGTTGCGGGTCGGTCAGGAAGCTGGCATCAGGTCACGAATGTGGCCGACGGTAAAAGAAGTGGAATAATCCAGAATGATAATGCAAAATAGGAACGAACCAGCATTCCTTTTCTGACAATGGCTTGTTATTCGACAGACTGGCCTTCAAAAAACGGCAAGCTGGACTTCAAAAGGCGCTTTTTTGCTCGAGCCGAAGCGCAATACAATTGCTTCGACCCCACCCGTGTCCAACATCGCCGGAATCCCTTATGAGTTACTGTATCTTCGTTGCGCAACTGCCCAAAGACAAGTCGAATGCGCACAAATCCTATCACGATGAGCGCTATGGGTTTCCGGTATCCGATGATAATGAACTCTTTGGCCGCCTGATCCTTGAGATCAATCAGGCCGGACTGTCCTGGTCCACCATTCTGAACAAGGAAGAGAATTTTCTGCGCGCCTATGACAACTTTGATATTGATACGGTTGCGGCATACACCGATGCAGACAGGGAACGACTATTGAATGACGCGGGCATTATTCGCAACAGGCTCAAGATCAATGCGGCGATACATAACGCTCAGGTTGTACAGCAACTGCAAAAGGAACACGGCTCATTCAAGGCATGGATAGAGCTGAACCATCCGCGCAGCAAAGAGGAATGGGTAAAGCTGTTTCGCAAGACCTTCAAATTTACCGGCGGAGAAATTGTTGGCGAGTTTCTGATGAGTACCGGCTACTTGGCCGGTGCCCATGATGAAGGCTGCCCGGTCTTCAAAAAAGCGCTGAAAGCCGGCGCTTCATGGAAACAAAAAGGAAAACAGAACGGGAAATAGAACGGGCAACAAAAAGGGAATAGAGCTCAACAAACGACTTTAAAATTCGAGATCGCCCCGTCTTCTGTGCTCCCCCGCTGCTGCGAGGGAGTTAGACACGACAAATAGAAGGGGGAACAGATAACATCGCGCAGTGCGCCCTACCCCTATAGTTCTAGCCCTGGCCCTGGCACTCCGGAACGACCCGCCCCCAGTATCGACTGCGCAGCAGGTCGTAGACCAGATTGTAGATGTAGGCGTAAGGCACATAGAACAGGATAAGACCGATATCCAGCGCCAGCGCTTCCCACAAGCCGATGCTGAGCCACCACATCACAAACGGGATGGCCATGAACAGCAGACCCAGTTCGAACCCGAAGGTGTGCCAGATACGCATGACAAGTGTCTTGCGCTTCCCGGTTGCGCGAAGAAAACGGTCGAAGCCGGCGTTGTAAATCATATTCCAGATCAGCGCCATGACTGCGATGACCACGGTCACAACGCCCATGTCCATCATGGAATGCCCCGACAAAACGGCGGCAAGGGGCGCAGACAGACCAATCGCCAGCACCTCAAAAACAAGGGCGTGCAGGAATCTTTCCAGAACGGTCTTGTTCTTTTCTCCTGCGATATTGCTTTTTGTTTGTTGCATTACTCTCTGCCCGAACCCATTCGATTCCTGACGCGCACCAATGTGCTTTGACCAAAGAGGCTGCGCACCAGATCCAGTGCCACTTCGGCGGTCTGATTGCGCACGTCAAGCGCCGGATTCAGTTCCACAATGTCCAGTGATGCCATGCATTCCGTATCGGCGATCATTTCCATGCACAGCTGTGCTTCACGATAGTTGGGACCGCCACGCACCGTGGTACCAACGCCCGGCGCGATTTCGGGATCCAGAAAATCTACATCGAAACTGACATGCAGATGGGTGTTTTCATCCAGACCGTGCAGGGCACGCTCCATGGTGTGACGCATACCGTGCTCGTCGATGAAGCGCATATCGTAGACTTCTATGCCCTGTTCGTGAATGAATTTCTTCTCACCTTCATCTACGCTGCGGATGCCGATCTGGCGCACCATATCAGCAGCCAGCGCCGGCACCTGACCGGCAATTTCTACCAGCTCGCGAGGCCCGTAACCAAAAAGGCAGGCCACCGGCATGCCATGAATATTGCCACTGGGTGTCAGGTCTGCCGTATTGAAATCTGTATGTGCATCAAGCCACAATACCCGCAGCTTGCGTCCGTGCTCGCGACAATAACGCGAAACGGCAGAGATGGAACCGACTCCCAGGCAGTGATCTCCGCCAAGCATAATGGGAAACCGGCCATCAACCAGTTCTGCATAATAGGCATCGTGCAAAAGCTGATTCCAGGCAATGACCTGTTCCAGATGACGGTAGCCGCCTTCTGGTGGTTGCCAGGGATTAGGCGGCCCGTTCAGATTGCCGCAGTCACGCACGTTGATACCCAGACGTTCCAGCGTCTGGGTAATGCCTGCCACCCGAATGGCTTCGGGCCCCATGCTGGCGCCGCGATGACCGGCTCCGACATCGGTCGGAACGCCGATAAGACTGACTTGCTTGCGTAGATCCTGCACTTTCTGATTCTCCTGATAGACCCATATTGTACCCGCTTAAAGTCACCCACACCATGCGCAAAAGTACGCCCTGCCTTGCACCACCCGCCGCCCGGCTCCTCTGTAGACAAAAATATATTTCACATGACATCTGTGATCACACTTTAAACTTTTCTTCGTGCCAGTTATGATAGTCGTCATTATTCAGGTACATCATGATCATTCAAAGATCAGCCATTATCACAAGGAGACACTCATGGATTTAAAGGGACGGCGGGTACTGATTACAGCGGGCGGCAGCGGCATCGGGCTGGCCACGGCACATACGTTTGTGAAGGCCGGCGCTTCGGTGTTCGTCACTGACATCAACGAGGCCGCACTGAAGACGCTTAAGTCTGAGCTTCCGCAGGTGCACGCCATCACGGCGGATGCGGGCAATGAACAGGATGTCATTCGCACGGTGGATGAAGCGGTGAAGGCCCTGGGCGGCCTGGATATTCTGATCAACAACGCGGGGATTGCAGGACCTACCGGCCCGGTGGAAAACATTACGCTGGCCGAATGGGAGAATACGCTGCGCATCAATATCACAGGCCAGTTCCTCTGTGTCAAATACGCGCTGCCGCATCTGCGCAAAGGTACGCACCCGGCCATCGTCAATCTGTCTTCGGCAGCCGGACGCCTGGGTTTTGCGGGTCGCACCCCCTATTCGTCTTCAAAATGGGCAGTTATCGGCTTTACCCGCTCACTGGCCAATGAACTGGGTTCTGACGGCATTCGCGTCAACGCCATCTGCCCCGGCGCAGTGGACGGGCCACGCATTCAGCAGGTCATTGGTGCAAAGGCAAAAATGCTGGGCAAACCCCATGCGGAAGTGGAAGAGAGCTATAAGTCGCAGTCTGCATTGCATACCATGGTCACGGCCGATGATATCGCCAACCAGATTCTGTTCGTGTGCAGCGACCTGGCGCTGAATATCTCGGGCCAGGCACTGGCTGTGGATGGTCACACCGAAAAAATCCACTAAGCATACCGAAGGAAAGGCGGGGCAACGGCCTCGCCACCTCATCGCCACCCTCGCCGGAACCGGCCGCGATCTCTATCCTAACCGTGCCCTTCCGGCACAGACCTTCATTCAAACTGCCGTCATGTCTGCCTGGATATCCGGCGGCGTGTAACCAGCCAACATTCACCTGCCTCGACCACGCACACCATCACTCCTGACGGGTTCGGGATTCCCTATTCTTTGCGCTCCGTGTCGCTATCTTATTTTTCTGCGATCTGCTCTTGCTGCGCTGAGGGTTTGCCGGAAGCGGACTTGCCAGACACAGATTTACGAGTTGCAGATTTTCGCGTTGTGACCGCCCGGATTGAAGGTTCATGTCTTGTCGCTGACCGCGCTGCAGGTTCGCGCGTCGCCGCCGCCTGAGCCGGCTTTTCTTCATTCTCGCTTTGCGGCGGCAGAAACAGGCTGGGCATACGTGTTGTCATATATTCGAATGCCTCACGAATATCCGCCACCACTGCCTGACGCGCCGCTTCTGCATCTCCGCGGCTAAGGGCGGCAATCAGTGCCCGATGGTGCACCACCCCCACCTTGTCACGCGTACGCGGAGATCCCTGGCGCAGATCATAATTCAGGATGGGGCCAATACGTAACCACAAGCTCTCAATCAGCCGAAAAAGAACAGGCATGCCCGATTCTGCGTAAACCGCAAAATGAATCTGCTGATTCAGACTCACCAGCTTTGAGGTATTGGCTTGCGGTCGACCCATCTCATCTGACAGGCTTTCATTCATCCGCGTCAGTTCTGACACCAATTCCTCAGAGGCATGCCGTGATGCCTCGGCTACCGCCATCCCTTCGATTTCGTAGCGGATCCGCGTAATTTCCGAAAATGTATCCAGGCTGAGCACCGGCACCCGCACAGAACGATTCGGCGTGAGCTCAAGCGCATGATCGGCCACCAGTCGGGAAAACGCGTCCCGGACAGGCATCATGCTCACGCCCAGCGCCTCTGCCGTTTTGCGTATCGAGAGCTGTTCCCCCGGCATTACCTGACCGCTCCACAGCATCTGCTTGATCTGCGCAAGCGTCGTTGCGCTCAGTGTCTGGCGGCTGGTCGTGGCCTGCGATTTGTTTTTCATATTCGGGTAATTACCAAGGTTTCTTCTGTGATCACAGTTGTTATAGTTAGCTTACATCAAAAACATACATTCGCAAACACAGTGTATAGGAGACAGGATGAA
>JAFAGQ010000391.1 GCA_023422555.1 Pseudomonadota bacterium | reverse complement strand
AGCCGCGTTTTCAAAAGCGACCCCTTGGGGAATATATGGAACATGAAGTGATGCAGTGGGTCAGGGAAATGCTGGCGATCCTGTCTCTTCCGACAGTGGGGTTGCCGGGCATTTTCGTGGTGGCACTCGTCTCGGCGACACTCCTGCCACTGGGTTCGGAGCCGGTAGTGATTGCGTATCTGAAAATCGCACCGGACATGTTCTGGCCGGCAATCATCATCGCTACCATCGGTAATACCATCGGTGGTGTCATTACCTACTATATGGGCAAGGCCGCCAAGGTGGGTTATGAAAAGTATCAGATCAAACAGGCGAGGGCGGCCGGCGAAGTGATCGGTGAAGATGGACAGGTGCTGCTGGAGGAAGAAAAGTATCTTTCCGAAGGTGATGTGAAACGCCAGCCTGCGCCTGCAAAGGAAGGCGGTCGCTGGCACGCCAGGATGACCTATTACTTTGATCGCTTCGGTCCGGCTGCACTGCTGTTTTCCTGGCTGCCCGTGGTGGGCGATCCGCTGTGTGGCGTGGCAGGCTGGATGCGGATGCCAATCGTACCCTGTATCGTCTTCATGGCCATCGGCAAATTCCTGCGTTACCTGATCATGACCTCTGCGGTACTGTGGATCTGGTAAGAGGCGATATGCGGCAGGGCCAGAGCGCCGGGCAGCGGGCAGTTCGCACGGTTGCTAGCCCGGCACATGCCGACTGCCCAAGCAAGCTATTTCCTGGATCAGTGCGCCACCAGCAGCCCTTCCTTCTGGAACGTGGCATGAATCTGGCGCGCAAACTCAAGTGCATGAGCACCGTCTCCATGCAGACATAGCGTATCTGCCTCGATGGGCACTTTTCGTCCTGACTGGGAAACCACATAGCCTTCCCGGACCATGGTCAGAGCCTGCGCAACGGAGGTCTCCACATCTTCAATCAATGCACCTGGCTGGTTGCGCGGTGTCAGCGTACCGTCGTCCTGATAGCTCCTGTCTGCAAATACCTCCTGCATGACATTTAGTCCCAGTCCTCTGGCGATCTCAACCTGCCGGCTGCCTGCCAGCGCATAAAGTGTCAGCTGCGGATCCACATCATGCACCGCCTGGGCGATCGCCGCGGCCAGCTCTGCGTGATTGGCCGACATATTGTACAAGGCGCCGTGGGGCTTGACGTGATAAAGCCGGCCCCCCTGGGTGCGAGCAACGGCGGCCAGTGCGCCAATCTGTACGACCACCAGATCGTAGGCTTCAATGGGTGAGAGTGCAAAAGGTCGGCGACCAAAGCCACGAATGTCATCCAGTCCGGGATGGGCACCGGGTCTGACGCCCTGCTGCAGGGCCAGCTGCATGGTTCGGCGCATCGTATGTGTATCGCCTGCGTGAAAGCCGCAAGCGATATTGGCAGAGGTGACATAGGGCATGATGGCAGCATCATCGCCCATGGTCCAGGCTCCGAAACTCTCGCCCATATCACAATTGAGATCGATTTTTTTCATGGCATTGCTCATCCGGCAGCGGGTTTGAAAATGACAGCGTCTGACTATTCTACCCCGGCTCGCTCGTGCAGGCAGGCGCTCGCAAATCGTTTACGTCCTATCTGCGCGGGCCACATCACAGATGTGCCACATCACAGACGGAAAACATCACGGGCGGACAACAACATCACGTTAACGCTGATTCTATCTGTGTCCGGAGCGGCTCCAGGGTCTGCATCCATTCCTGTGTCAGTCGCTCGCGCTCGATAAACTGTCTGTGTGCCTCGTCCATGCTGATGAGGGAAAAATTCAGCGATTCGCCAGGCAGGCAGCGGGCCAGCACCGGCAGATCCACGGCCGCCACGTTGGCAATCTTGGGGTAGCCGCCGGTAGTCTGGCGATCGGCCATCAGAATGATGGGCTGACCATCAGGGGGAACCTGTACGGTACCAAAGGCAGTGGGTTCAGACAGAATCTGCAGACCGGGTTCGGGACTGAGTGCAGGACCCTCCAGACGATAGCCCATGCGATCCGACTGTGAGCTGATCGTATAGCGCGTATTCAGAAACCGTTTTTGTTGCTGAGTGTCGAATACGGTCCAGTGTGTGCCTCGAGTCACGCGTATCCGGGAGCGCGGCGCCAGTCCGAGACCCGCGGGCAGATAGATTCTGAAATCATCCAGATAGCCGTCCAGTTCCTCAAGGCGGGAGGCATTGATTTTCCGGTTGAGCGACAGACTATCGCCTTTGGCCAGGGCACGTCCCTGGATACCGCCTATCCGGCTTCTCATATCCGTGCTGGCACTCTCCATGGTCGCTGTGAGTTTCACACCGCCCGCAATCGCCAGACTGGCTCGAGCCTGTCCGGGCGGACGCTCGGCCACGGGCGGCGGCGGGCCGATTTCCAGCACCTGGCCGGCGCGGATCAAATGAGGCCGGTTCAGTGCCAGCGGGACTTTATCGCAGGTCAGTACAAACGGCGCACCGCAGACGGCAATGCAGGCATGCTCGGTGAATTCGATCTGAGGGCCGGACAAGGTCAATTCCAGCACGGGCAGGGGGCTGCGATTTCCCACCAGCGCATTGGCCAGACGATAGGCGACCTGGTCCATCACCCCGCAGACGGGCGCGCCGTAGGCCTGATACCCATGTCGTCCGGCATCCTGAAACAGCGACAACGGACCGGGTTTACGTATTAACAGGCTCATCGTTTCCCCTTCGTTGCGTCCGCGTTACGGCTTTCTGCGTTCCGCCGTGCCCCGGGGGCCGCTTTGTCATCCCTGTTCTCAATTGTATGGGATGCTGCCTTGCCGTCCTTCGCTTCGGTGGCCTTATCCTGCTCTAATCGCTTTCTTTCGGCCAGCATTGATTCATACTGCTCCCGGTCGATGGATTCGAACTGCACATCGTCACCGGGAGAATACAGGGCGTAGGGAGCTGTGGTCGGATCAAAGAGTTTGAGCGGTGTGGCACCGACAATATTCCAGCCGCCGGGGGAATCGTTCGGATAGATAACCGTCTGACGATTGGCAATGGCAACAGATCCCGCCGGCAGGCGGCTGCGCGGTGTACTGCGCCTTCCGATAGCCAGGCGGCTGTCTGACAGTCCCATATACCCCATGCCGGGTGCAAAGCCGAGCATGAAGACGCGCACCGGTTCTGTCGTGTGCAGACGGATTACCTCTTCAACTGTCAGATTGCAATGCGCCGCGATCGAATCAAGGTCAATGCCAAGCTCGGGGTCGTAACAGACCGGAATGCGGATCAGCCTTGTGGCGTCCGTTACTGCCTGATCATGCGGCTCTTCTCCTGAATGCGAAGCCAGAGGCGCGAGCAGCGCAGACAGCGTATTAATCAATGCCTTGTGGCCAGGCGGGGTTGGATAAAACGGATGAAGATAGACGCCCAGCGTGGTGAATGTGGGAACCAGATCGCTGATATAGGGCAGGCCGGCAGCGTGGATCAGTTCGGCCGCCTGGCGCGCACGGGCGTTGATGGCGCTATCGATACGATCGCCGAACCGGATAATCAGGCAATGATCCCCCTCAGACGAAAAGGTCCAGGGAGCGGTGGAGATAGCCTTGTGTGAACTCATGCGCTGTACGTCATCTGCCGCGGAAATAGGGACCTGTCAGCGCCTGGCTGCCAGGTCATTTGCTCTTGGGTGCAGGACAGTTTATCAGCAAAGCAGCAAATCCAGTGATCACTAGGGGAAAAACCTGATCCCTCGGCTATACTGCGGCCTGATCCCCTTTACGCTTTCCCTGGTTCCCGTTCGGACCCCTTTATTATGAACAAATCGTCTTTCTCCCCGCAGGCCGCCTGCCCTTGCGGCAATGCCGCCAGTTATGAGACCTGTTGTGGTCGCTGGCATCATGGTGCAACACGACTGATGGCGCCCGATGCGCAGTTGCTGATGCGTTCACGGTATTCTGCTTTCGTGCTGGATGAACGGGATTATCTTCTTCAGACCTGGCACAGCAGCACGCGTCCCGCGGACCTCGCAGCAGAGGAACCGGGAACGCAATGGCTGGGACTGGATGTGCGTCGCTATGAGCAGCAGGATGAGACGCATGCGACGGTAGAGTTCGTGGCGCGTTCCCGACTTAACGGCAGGGCAACGCGACTGCATGAAATCAGCCGGTTTGTGAAAGAAGACGGGCGATGGTTTTATGTAGACGGAGAGATGGTCGCTAAAAACCGAAAGGTTTGACTGCGCCTGAGTCGCCTCGCAACAATCAGGCCGCAGCGTCCTCTATTGCCTTAGGCTCGCTGACTTGTCCGTGAACCACACTCTCAGCGGGAAACACAATTCGGAAAGTACTGCCTTTATTGATTTCGCTGTCGACTTCAAGCTTGGCGTTGTGACGGATCACAATATGCTTGGTAATGGCCAGTCCCAGCCCGGTTCCGCCCGATGCACGTGAGCGGCTTTTATCCACACGGTAGAACCTTTCCGTAATGCGTGGAATGTCTTTTTTCTCTATGCCCAGTCCGGTGTCCGTAACGCTGTACACGGCCTCGCCGTGCTCGTTCCGGAACCAGCGAATGGTGATTTTTCCGCCTTCGGGTGTGTAACGCACGGCGTTGGTCAGCAGATTCGTGACGGCTGATGCCAGTTCATTCAGCTGACCCACAACGGCCAGCTGTGGATCAACCTCGAATTCAAAGTCATGCGATTCCCGCGAAATGGACTGCGCCTGGTTTGCCGCTTTTTCGATGAGTGGAGCCAGCTGCACCGGCAGGCCTTCGGTCGCTTCCGTTGACTCCAGAGTAGACAGCGTCAGCAGATCTGCCACAATCGCCAGCATGCGCTGCGCCTGTTCATGCATGAGTTCCTCGTACTGCTTGCGCTGTTCGGGAGACAAGGCTTCTGCAGGCAGGTCACGCATGGTTTCCAGGAAACCGATGAGTACGGTCAGGGGAGTGCGAATTTCATGCGAGACGTTGGCAACGAAATCCCGTTGTGTGGTTTGCAGCTTTTCCAGCTGGGTAATATCCTGGCACAGCAGCAGGTAGCCTTCGTTCGCATGCTGCGTCAGCTGAAACTGCAGGGAACAGACCTGCCCGCCGATGTCTTTTTTGCAGCGCAGGGGCCGGCTCCACTGATGACTCTGGGCGTAATCGAAAAATGCCGGCAGACGAATGATGTTGAAGATGTTGTAGCCCTTGTCTTTTTCGTAGACCAGGTCCAGCAGTCGTTTTGACTGTTTGTTGCACCACTCGATCTGGAACGATTTGTCCAGGGTGACGGCTGCAGCCGGCAGGGCCTGTGCTGCAGAAAGTACGTTATTGGTCAGTTCGCGCAGCGCCGTGTATTCGATCTGGCGTGAACGCACATATTTATAGATGGGGGTGACAATTTCATCGAAACTGCCCAGATCCGGCGGCGGTGCATCCACGGGTTGTCTGGCCCATTTCAATGTTTCCCTGTGGTGGCGCTTATGACGAATGAAATAAATCAGTCCGCAAAGGGCCAGAAATAGGATGCCGCTGAATCCGCCGAACAGCCATTGCACGCCCATTGCCAGTAAAACCGCAAGGAGGTAGACAAATGAAAACGTGTGGCGGGACATGATGAATTCTCTTCCTGGGCACTCTGGCGTGCGCCTGCCGCCTGGGGGCTAAAAGCAATGAATTGGCGCGCTGGCATCCGGCCAGCCGGGCTGGCAGGAGCGAAAACAGGGGATCGCCTGCGAACTACGTATCAGGCTGGCAGTTTCGAGGTAAAACGATACCCGCTTCCCCGGACGGTTTCAACCAGATTGTGATGATTGCTGGGTTCCAGTGCCTTGCGCAGACGACGGATATGGACGTCTACCGTGCGTTCTTCCAGAAAGACATGATCGCCCCACACCTGATCAAGAAGCTGACCGCGCGTGAAAACGCGCTCGGGGTGCGTCATGAAAAAATGCAGCAGGCGAAACTCGGTGGGCCCCAGCGGCAGATTCGAACCATTGCCTGTAATGCGGTGGGACACCGGATCCAGCTTCAGGCCGGAGATTTCAATTTCATCGTCGGTCAGCTGGGGGGCGCGCCGGCGCAGGACGGCCTTGATGCGCGCCATCAGCTCTTTAGGAGAAAATGGCTTGGTAATGTAGTCGTCAGCACCGCTTTCCAGACCTTCCACCTTATCGGCTTCGGCGCTTTTGGCGGTCAGCATGATGATGGGGATCTCGCGGGTGCGTTCGGCGCCGCGCAGATTCCGGGCCAGGTTCAGACCGGTGGAGCCCGGCAGCATCCAGTCCAGCAGGATCAGATCAGGCAGTTCTGCGTTGATCAGGACCTTGGCCTGCTCGGCATCCAGGGCGCGCAGCACCTTGTGCCCGGCGAAGGACAGATTGACGGAAATGAGTTCCTGAATTGCGGGTTCGTCTTCGACGACTAGAATTGTGCTTGCCATAATGAAGTAAAATCAAAAGAAGTCATGAGACTGACATTAACCGGAATACTGGGCTCAATGTTATTGCCTCATTGTGTCATGTTTGTGACAACCCGCCTACTATCGAAAAAAGATTATCTATGAATTCAGAACGCCCAACGTCAGCCGGGCAGCCCGGTACCACGCATTTCGGCTTTAGCACTGTAGATGAACAGGAAAAGGCAGGAAAGGTGGCGCAAGTCTTTCATTCCGTCGCGCAGCGCTACGATGTCATGAACGACCTGATGTCAGGGGGAATGCATCGCCTGTGGAAACGCTTCACTATCGGGCGGGCCGGCGTCAGACCCGGCATGCGGGTGCTGGACATCGCCGGTGGTACAGGAGACCTGGCCCTGGCATTTTCGGCGAAGGTCGGAAAGGAAGGGCAGGTCTGGCATACCGATATCAATTCTTCCATGCTGCAGGTTGGTCGAGATCGACTGACCGATAAAGGCGTCCTGCTACCGACGGTTGTGTGCGATGCAGAACATTTGCCATTTCCCGACGAATTCTTCGACGTGGTCACTGTGGCTTTCGGTTTGCGCAATATGACGCATAAAGACGCGGCCCTAAAGGAAATGCAGCGGGTGCTCAAACCGGGCGGCAAGCTGCTGGTGCTGGAGTTTTCCCGTGTGGCGGCGCCGCTGGCACCGGCCTATGACTGGTATTCCTTCAATATTCTGCCCTGGCTGGGTAAAAAGGTGGCGGACGACGAGGAAAGCTATCGCTACCTTGCCGAGTCTATTCGTATGCACCCCGACCAGGAAACGCTGGCGCAGATGATGCGCGAGGCAGGCTTTCCCCGCGTCACCTATTTCAATCTGACCGCTGGCGTTGTCGCTCTGCACGAGGGTGTGAAGATTTTCTAGGATTGGCATTCAGAATTGCCAATCCCGGCCTTGCCGGCGCATGGGGCCCGTTCATTTTCGGATCCCGACGATGTTGCTTGCATATTTATTCAGGCTTTTGTAAGATTGGTTTGTTCGCTTATTTATTTAACGTGGGATATTCCCGCCGGAGCACGAATCAATGTTTAAAAAGTGGTCTAAATATCTGTCCGCAGCGCTGATTGTAGTGGCGTCAGCAAGTATGCTCGCCGTGACGCACGATGCAGAGGCACGTCGTATGGGTGGGGGCGGCAGCTTTGGTCGCCAGTCTTCAAACATTACAACGAATCGCGCGCCTGCTGCGCAGGCTCCCAATACATTCAATCGTTCGTCTGCAGCGCCGGCCCGAAATGCGGCCAATGCGAATGCAGCGACGCAGCGTAGCGGATTCTCGCGTTTCCTGGGCCCCATTGCCGGTATCGCGGCAGGTCTGGGTATTGCCGCCCTGTTGTCCAGTCTGGGGCTGGGTGGCGCGCTGCTTGAATTCCTGTCCAGCGCCATTCTTATTGCGATTGTAATTTTCGGAGTCATGTACATTGTGCGTCGTCTGCGCGGCGGTCAGTCTGGTCATGCCTTCCAGGGTGCCTCACCCATGCAGCGTCAGGCCGACAGCCAGGCGCGTCCGCAGCCGGGTTCGCGTCATCAGGCATCTTCAGTCAATACACAGGGGTCAGGCTACGCGCAGCAAAGTGGCGGCCTGTCTGCCACCGAGTTCTCCGGTCAGACCCAGGCCTCCAGTGAGCCTGCCGACAAGAGGTGGTACATTCCGGGAGACTTTGATACGCCAACCTTCCTGCAGATTGCCAAAAAGCAGTTTGTCACCATTCAGGGATTATGGGATCGTGGCGATATCGAAGAGCTGAAAAATTACCTGACTGATGACCTGGTTGGCGAGTTGTCACCGCAGATCACCAGCCGCGCAGGTCAAAGCGTGACCGAAGTGGTACTGCTTAACGCCGAGCTGCTGGGTATTGAACAGGTTCAGGATGGCCACCTGGCTTCCGTCCGGTTCTCGGGCATGCTGCGTGAAGATGCGCAGGAAGCTGCCTTCCGCTTCGAAGAAGTGTGGAACCTGTACAAGGAAAACAGTTCAGGCTGGCTGCTCGCCGGTATTCAGCAGATTCCGGTAGAAAACGCCTCCTGACAAAAAGGGAGTCAGGCGATTGGTGCATCGTTCGCCGATCGCTGCATTGTCCGGAAGTTTATAGCCCGGGATATTGTCCGGGCTTTATCGTGCCGATGTAGTTCGGCAAAGAGGGCGCAGTCTTACAACAGGACTGCGCTTTTTTCATGGACGAGTCCCGCCCAGACTCACTGTTCTATATGACCCCAGATTATTATAAATAACCTATAGCTATATAAAAATAAATACTAATTATTTTTTCTCTTAAGAAGATTTGGTTATAGTTTCAGATCAAACGGGGAAAAATATCGTGAATCTTGGCTTCAATAACGTTTATAAGCAGTTCGGTTCGCTGTCAGTTGTCGAAAATTTCAGTGCTTCATTCCAGTCTGGCGAAATCGTCGCACTGGTAGGACCCTCGGGGTCCGGCAAATCCACGCTGCTGCATATGGCGGCCGGCCTGGAAGATACTACATCCGGAACCATCTCCGCAGATTCACAGACCGTTGCCAAACCCGATCCCAGTCGCACCCTGGTGTTTCAGGAGCATGCGCTCTATCCCTGGCTGACGCTTAAACAGAATGTCGCCATGGCGCTGGAGTTTCAACAGGTTGCCCGCAAACAGGCGCATGAGCGCGCCACAGGCTGGCTCAAACGGGTCGGGCTCGATGGCTTTGAAGACTATTATCCCCATCAGGTGTCAGGCGGGATGCGGCAGCGCGCGGCGCTGGCCCGGGCGTTCATTGCTGAGCCTGAAGTCCTGCTGCTTGACGAACCCTTTGGCGCACTGGATGCACTGACTCGCCTGAGTCTTCAGGACGTCCTGCTTGATCTGGTCGAACAGGCACGCCCCACCGTTCTGCTAGTGACCCACGATGTAGATGAAGCCCTGTTCCTGGCAGATCGCGTGCTGGTATTCAGCTCGCGGCCGGCCACCGTGCTCAAAGAATTCAATCTGACCCATCGCGAGCGTTCCCACGATCTGTCGGATCTGGCCGCCGAAAAACGCGAGATTCTGAGCCTTCTGGGTATTGCCGTCAAACACGACAGCAAACCGCAGGCCGGAAAGCTGGCAGCCTGAACGGATACGACCTGAATCGCATTTATCTGACCTGTATCCAAACGTGTCAGATCTGGCTGAATGAAAAGACGACAGGGCGCAATACCGGTCCTGTCAGAAAACGACATACATGCAATTTTTAAGAGAGAGTGACAATGAATATTCGTAAATGGACTGCCTTGCCTCTGGTGGCTTCCCTGTTGTTTTCCGGCGCTGCCATGGCAGCTGACAAGCTCAAGGTCGGATACCTGCGGGTAATGGACGATGCGCAGGCAATCGTGGCGCAGGAAGGCGAGTTCTATAAGAAACAGGGTCTGGACACGGATCTGGTCGAGTTCAAATCCGGTACCGATCTGATCAAAGCCATTGTAGGCGGCCAGGTAGACATGGGCGTGCTGGGCTTTACCAATGCAATCGCCTGGGCCTCTCGTGGCGCAGACCTGAAAGTGGTGGGCGGTGCGCAGCGCGGTTATCATTCCCTGGTCGTTCGTGACGATGCCGGTATCAATACGCTGGCCGACCTCAAAGGTAAAACACTGGCCTCGCAAAGTCAGGGCAGTACTGCCGACACCGTTTTGCGCGGCGTAGTATTGAAGGAAGCCAATCTGAAAGAAGGTGATGTCAGTGTGATGGGTGTGAGCCCAGCCGTTGCCGTCCAGTCTCTGGTCGGTAATCGCGTCAACGCTGCATTCCTCTTCGAACCCTATGACCGCATCGCGCAACTGGTTGCGCCTGTCAAGCAGATCTATGAAGTGGGCGAAAGCTGGCCCTTCCCCTGCATGGTGGTAATCACGTCCGGTAAAGTGCTGGAATCACGCAAGGATGACATCTGGAAGGCGCTGGATGCGCAACAGCAGGCCATCGAACTGCTGGAAAAACAACCCGCGCAGGCTTCCAAACTGATTGCCAGTTACTTTATTGCTGAACCTACGCTCAAAACACTGAAAAAAGGCGATCTGCCTCGCGAAACAGTGATTGAAGATGCCATCAAAACCCAGGTATTTACGCCGACAGTGACTGATAAAGATGTCGAGCGTATGACTGAACTTGCCCGCATCATGGAGCGCGACGGTTCTCTGAAAACCAAAGACGGCAACCCATTTGACGTTAACAGCGTGCTGGATCTTGAATGGCAAAAGGCTCGTAAACTGTGAGCAACAACACCCGCATCGGCGGCTTTAAAAAGCCGCTGGCGGTGGTGCTTGCCATCGCATTCATTCTTCTGGTCTGGCAACTGGTCGCAATGACCTTGCCGGATTTTCTCATGCCCGGCATTCTGCCTGTTCTGGAACGCCTGTCGGACAGTGTCCGCAGTGGTGAGTTCTATACGGGCCTGATGGGATCGCTGGCGCGTCTGGGTAGCGGGTATGGCATTGCGTTGGTATGTGGCGTTGCCTTTGGTTTGCTGGCTGCCAGCCTGAATTTCTTTCGCGAAGTACTGCGCAATGTGATCGTGATTCTGCAGTCGCTGCCCAGTATTGCCTGGGTGCCGCTGTTTCTGATCGTCTGGGGGTTTGGCAACAAACCCATGATCGTCGTGGTTGCGCTGGCGGCGTTTTTTCCCGCTGCACTCAGTGTCATGAACGCCACCGAATCGGTGCAGAAAGTGCATATCTCTGCCGCCCGTGTCATGGGAGCCAGCCGCTGGGGCCTGGTGCGTCGCGTCTATCTGCCTGCTGTCATGCCTGAATTGATCACGGGTGCGCAACTGGCCTTCGGTAATGCCTGGCGCGCGCTGATTTCCGTGGAAATGCTGGTGGATTTTGGCAAAGGCCTGGGAAGGTCACTGAGTTTTTCCGGCGACACCGGTGATATGACAGGCGTAATGGCCAACATTCTGGTGATTGCCATTCTGGCTGCGCTTATTGACCAGCTGGTGCTTGAACGCATCAAGCACAGATTGCTGCGTTACCAATACGTTTAGGACTGAGTCCGGAACTGCCGTGTCACGCCATCTGCCCAAACCCGTCGTTGCCATTGCCGCTGCATTGGGTACAGCGCTTGTTTTTCTGTCGCTGACCCTTTACCCCGGCACGGAATCAGCAACTCATGCAGCTGAGCCACCGCCATTTGTACAGGCGGCGGATCGGGGAACATTGCGCGTGGCCGTCATTCATGTCACGCCCCCGGCAGCACCCGGCGCCAAAGTACGAACGCCAGACCGGCTGGATATCCCGGTCGTCCAGGCCCTGGCAAAAAAACTCAATGTGAAGGCGCAGCTGGTGCAGATGACACCGGAGCAGGCCAAAGCCGCCCTGGCTGACGGAACCGTGGATCTGGGGCTATACAGTCTGCCGGCCAGTGCCGCGAAAATATCGGGCGTCGCGCATGTGCCCACTTCCTATCAGACATACCCCAAAGCCGTGATCCGCAGTGATACGAAGCTGCGTACGCACGCCGATATGAAAGATCATAGTGTGTGCCTGGCCGCGACGGCCACAGAGGCGGCACAGGCTGCGTCGCAGGCCGGGGCGATGGTCTTTACTTTTCCTGTGCCATCTGACGCCCTGGTGGCTGTCCGTGAGGGCAAATGCGATCTGGGGCTGATCGATCAGACGGTCTGGCAGAACCTGATGACATTTCCCGAATGGAAGAAATTTTCTGCCACTATCGAACTGCCCGATAATCCCAGTACGCTCACCTGGCTGCTTGCCGACGACGAGCCGCAAGAGGCCAAATGGTTGCGTGCCCGTATGCGTGAGTGGGACGAGTCAGATCAATGGGCTGCCTTCCGTAAAAAATGGGCGACCGATGTGGCCTTTGATGTCTATCTGGATCAGGAAGTGCCCGACTGCCACAGCTAGTGAATCCGAGCCGGTTTGAGCCTGAAAAGGGTACACTATCGGATTCAG
>JAFAGQ010000383.1 GCA_023422555.1 Pseudomonadota bacterium | reverse complement strand
TCACTATGAGTCAGTCCGATACTACCGTGAAGAAAGCCGAGGAGACCCTGGGTTTCCAGACAGAAGTGAAGCAGCTTCTGCATTTGATGATTCATTCCCTGTACAGCAATAAAGAGATTTTCCTGCGCGAGCTGGTGTCCAATGCGTCGGATGCCTGCGATAAGCTGCGTTTTGAGGCAATCGACAAACCTGAGCTGCTGGAAGGGGGCGCGGATCTGGAAATTCGTGTGAGTTTCGACAAGGAAGCGCGCACGATCACGATTTCCGACAACGGTATCGGTTTGACCAAGTCCGAGGCGGTG
Organism: Pseudomonadota bacterium; assembly: GCA_023422555.1. Classification (GTDB taxonomy): domain Bacteria; phylum Pseudomonadota; class Gammaproteobacteria; order Burkholderiales; family Burkholderiaceae_B; genus Advenella. Next base: position 4,220 of record JAFAGQ010000383.1, on the reverse strand, counting down.
GCCAATCTGGGTACGATTGCCCGTTCCGGCACCAAGGAGTTCTTTTCCCAACTGTCTGGCGATAAGCAGAAGGACGCTCAGCTTATCGGTCAGTTCGGGGTGGGTTTCTATTCTTCCTTTATCGTTGCCGACAAGGTTACCGTGGTCAGCCGCCGCGCTGGCGAGCCTGCCGATCAGGCGGTGTTCTGGGAGTCAGAAGGTCAGGGCGAGTTTACGGTTGCCGATACTGAAAAAGCCGAGCGCGGTACGCAGGTCACGCTGCATCTGCGCCCAGAGGACGATGAATTCCTGAACGGCTGGAAGCTGCGCGAAGTGTTGCGTCGCTATTCCGATCATATTTCCCTGCCTGTGCTGATGCAGAAAGAGGAATACGATTCCGAGAAGGGTGAGCAGGTCAAGAAAGATGAATGGGAAACCATTAACCAGGCCAGCGCTTTGTGGACTCGTACCAAGAATGAAATCACAGATGAACAGTACACCGAGTTCTACAAGCATGTAAGCCACGATTTTGAAGAGCCACTGGCATGGACTCACAATCGTGTTGAAGGCCGCAGCGAATATACACAACTGTTATATCTGCCAAAACATGCACCGTTTGATCTTTACGATCGTGATGCGCGTCGTGGCGTGAAGCTGTATGTCAAACGTGTTTTCATCATGGATGATGCTGAGCAGTTGCTGCCATCCTATCTGCGCTTTGTGCGTGGCGTGATCGATTCTGCCGACTTGCCGCTGAATGTGTCTCGTGAAATTCTGCAGGAAAGCCGTGATGTGAAGGCAATCCGCGAAGGTTCTACCAAGCGCATTCTGAGCCTGCTTGAGGATCTGGCAGAAAATCGCCCAGAGGACTACGCCGGTTTCTGGACAGAATTTGGTCAGGTGATCAAGGAAGGTACGGGCGAGGACCCAACCAATCAGGAGCGCATTGCCAAGCTGCTGCGTTTTGCGTCTACCCATAATGACGACGCGATCCAGAACGTGACGCTGACCGACTACGTATCACGAATGAAAGAAGGCCAGGAAGCCATTTATTACGTGACGGCTGATACGTTTGCTGCTGCCAAAAACAGTCCGCATCTGGAAATCTTCCGCAAGAAAGGCATCGAAGTACTGTTGCTGTCTGATCGCGTGGATGAGTGGATGCTGTCTCACTTCCGTCAGTTCGATGGCAAATCTTTTGTGTCTGTGGCCAAAGGTGGTTTGGATCTGGACAAGCTCACAGACGAAGCAGAGAAAAAGCATCAGGAAGAAGTGGCCGAGTCCTTCAAGCCGCTGCTGGAGCGCCTGAAAGCGTCTCTGGGTGATGCGGTCAAGGAAGTGCAGGTCACGAACCGTCTGGTTGATTCTCCCGCTTGCGTGGTTGTGGGTCAGCACGATGTGAGCCCGCACCTGCTGCGTCTGTTGAAGGCCGCCGGTCAGGAAACGCCCGATATCAAGCCTGTTCTGGAGATCAATCCAGAGCACGCCCTGATTGAGAAAATCAAGGGCACGGAAGGCGAAGCGTTCGACGATTGGGCGCACGTTCTGCTGGATCAGGCCATGCTTGCCGAAGGCGCGCAGATTGCGGATCCTGCAGCCTATGTCAAACGTCTTAACGGACTGCTGCTGAAGGCCTGATCGTTCAGGTAATCACAAATGAAAAACGGCACGCTGATTTGGTTGGCGTGCCGTTTTTCTATCAGACCGGAACAAGTCGTCGACTTGCGATGCCCGGTGGCATTTCGCGCCACGTCCAACCGGTCAGCCTCTGATACCAATGCCAGTCAAAATACGGCCCTGGATCGGTTTTACGTTTGGGGGCGATGTGTTCGTGTCCGCGCACGGCGTTCAGCGTGTATCGGTTTCTTAATACCGTTGTGAGCGCCGCCAGCTGCAGGTACTGTTCGTCGGTGAAAGGCTGGAAGTCTGTGCCTTCCATTTCTATGCCAATGGAAAAGTCATTGCAACGATCACGTCCGTTATGGCGTGAGACACCGGCGTGCCAGGCGCGTTTGTCCGTGCTCACAAACTGGATGATGCGTCCGCTGCGACGAATGAAAAAGTGCGCAGAGACGCGCAGGTCGGAAATTTGTGCGAAAAACGGATGTTCGTCGGGCCGCAGAGTATTGGTAAAGAGCTGTTCCACATAGCGTTTGCCAAACTGGTTGGGTGGCAGGCTGATGTTGTGGATGACCAGAAGTGAGATGTTTTCATGCGGCGGGCGGCGATCCTGATTGGGCGATTTCACATGTCGAACCGCGGGATGAGGGCAAAGCCAGCCGTGTCTGTCAAGTTTCAAATCTTCTGTCATAGGCAAACCTATTTCACGCCAAGTCTGGCATGTTCTTCGCTGCACCATGACTTGCCATCCCGAACAATGGCTTCCGAGGCGGGCAGATATACCCCGCAACTGGCGCATTGCACCATGTTTTCCTCGATACGCTCTTGAGTGGGTCTGGCGCGATTAGCCTGGGCCGCAGCGTTGTTACTCAAATTACGAATGAAAAGTCTTAGAAAGTGACGAACCACCAGATACAGAACACAAAGAAAAACGATGGTAATGATGAACCGCATTATGCGCCTCCTTTGTGCAGCAGAACGTCAAAGATGAATCGGGTGCCTGTGTAGGCGATCATGAGCAGACCAAAGCCCACCAGTGTCCAGCGCAGGGCGAATCGGCCCCGCCAGCCTCGCATGGCGCGGCCCAGCAGTAGCAGGCCAAAAACCACCCAGGACATGAGGGTAAACAGGGTTTTATGGTCAAAGGGCAGCAGAACCCCATTGAGTCTGACGGAAACGACCACACCTGTAACGATGGACAGCGTGAGCAGTACGAAGCCAATCCAGATCAGGCGGAACAGGATTTTTTCCTGGACCAGCAGTGGCGGCTGCTCTTCCAGGGCACGGGCAAATACCGTACGTTCTGCCCGCGTTTGTACCGGCTGGTGCAGGTAGCGATCCAGCGAGGTCATGAGGAACGCATGAATGGCTGCGATGGCGATCAGGCTGTAGGCCCCGATGGAAATCAGCAGATGGATCTGGAAATAGGCGTCGTTGACGGGAATAATGAGGCTGTCGTGGCCGGGAAACAGGGCTGCCAGCAGACAAATAAGGGCTGCAATGGGCAGTAATACCAGTTTAAGGCCGCCGATCTCGCTGACCAGGTTTTCCATCCAGAAGACGATCATGCCCAGCCAGATGGTGAGCGACAGCCCCACGGACCAGGACAGGCGCAGCGAGTGTTCCTGCAGCATGGCCATATGGACGGCCACCCCGTGCACAATGAGCACGAGCGCCAGCAACCATCGGGAGGACCCCACCGTGAGGGCAGGACTGTTTCCGGCCAGCAGGGGCCGCCAAATTAGTAAACTGAGCAGCAGATAGGCCACTGTGGCCAGAGAGTGAAATACAATGTCGTAAGACATAAATAATGACGTGTGTTCCGGATAAGCAATCAGCGGATCTGCATAGCGCGATCCGGCCTGCAGGCATACATAGTATAGCCGTTTTGCCCATCCCCATTTACTTCAGTGAAATTCCATGTTTGATAATCTGACCAACCGGTTAAGCCGGGCCATGAAAACCCTGCGCGGCGAAGCGCGCCTGACCGAAGCCAACACCCAGGAGATGCTGCGCGAAGTGCGTATGGCGCTGCTGGAGGCCGATGTTTCTCTGCCTGTGGTGCGTGAATTCGTTGCTAAAGTCAAGGAGCGCGCGCTGGGTGCGGACGTTGCCGGCAGCCTGAGCCCCGGCCAGGCGCTGGTTGGGGTGGTGCACAAGGAACTGACCGCTGTCATGGGCGGCGATCTGGGTGAAAACGCCTCGGAACTGAATCTGGCGACAACACCACCGGCGGTCATTCTGATGGCGGGTCTGCAGGGGGCGGGTAAAACCACCACTACCGGTAAACTGGCGCGCCTGCTGGTAACTGGCGAGCTGATCCAGAATGGACGCAAGCTGCCCAAGAAAAAAGTGCTGGTTGTGAGTGTCGACGTGTATCGTCCGGCCGCCATTGAGCAGCTGCGTACTGTTGCAGGTCAGGTAGGGGCAGATTTCTTCCCGTCTTCTGCCGACCAGAAGCCTCGTGATATTGCCGAAGCTGCCATCGATTACGCGCGCAAGCATCATTATGAAGTGCTGATTGTGGATACGGCCGGTCGCCTGGGTGTGGACGAGGCCATGATGCAGGAAATCAGCATGCTGCACGGCGTGATCAAGCCGGTAGAGACGCTGTTTGTGGT
>JAFAGQ010000336.1 GCA_023422555.1 Pseudomonadota bacterium | reverse complement strand
AAAGATCTATCGGTGATTTGTTCAGTGTGATTGCACCAACAGTGATGGCACCAAACACGGCCAGGCTATCGGGTTTGCCTTTGGTGCCGTTCTGGAATTCTGCCAGGCCAATGGTGCCGCCAGCGCCGCCTTTATTGCTGAAGTTAACACTGCCCGTATAGATGCCGGCCTTGTTCATCGCTGAAAACGCCTGCCTGCCGGTACCGTCCCAGCCGCCGCCAGGATTGGCCGGTAACATGACGCTGACCTGGGCGCTGGCTGCCGCAGCAAAAAATGTTGTGGCCGCAACGCACGACCGTAGAATGGCTGATAGTTTCATGTCTGCTCCGAAAGGATTTGTTGTAATTGGAAATTATTCGGAGAGAATAGGTTGGATCGACAGAGATTGTCAATAAGGGAAATGGAGAGGCGCCGATCACAAATTCCCTCATGATCGGCGGGGCCAGCCGGAGCGGATGGATCAGCTGCTGCTGCGGGCTTTGAACGCCTTGGCCGTGAGACCTTCCTGTACACCCATATGTTCCGCGGCGACATCTACCAACAGTGTGCGGATGCAGGTATCGGGGACGTTCAGGCATGTGACCGCTGTTTTGTTGATGGCCTCAATAAATTTGGCCTTGGGTCCGTCTTCGCGGCCAGCGAGCAGAAAGGCAACAATGTTCACGAATTCGGCACCGACCTGACCGGCAACGATGGAGTCCTGTTGTTCGACTTCCTGCAGCGAGATGCGGATACTGGGGAGCGCGGCGCTCAATGTTTCTTCGATGACTTTCGTGGCATTTTGCAAAAAGGCAGTTTTCTGTTGCTGACTGCGACCAGCGGTCACCTGAACTTGGAGAATGGGCATGATAGGTATGTCTCAGTTGAAAGGGTTATTGCGTGATACTGGCATTTGCATGTCAGTACTCATGATTGTATCGGAAACGATATCAGATGCCAGCAACAGAGTAATTTTCAGTTTCGTTTAAGCTCACGCCACTTAACATCACGTTAATTCCGACGTTGTGACGCAATCGTCCATGAATTCATCCAGTACTCGTTCGGTACTGCCGTCGGAAAAATCCCTTTCCAGGAAGTAAATCAAATGTTGTCTGCTCAAGAATTGTCGGCGGAGACGCCGCGCCGGCCCGTACGCTGGTATCACATTCTATATGTTCAGGTTGTCATCGCTATTGTCCTCGGCGTTCTGCTGGGGCAGTTCTACCCGCAAGTAGGTGAAAGCATGAAGCCGCTGGGCGATGCTTTCATCAAGCTCGTCAAAATGATTATTGCCCCGGTCATTTTTCTGACTGTGGTTACCGGTATTGCCGGCATGAGCAATATGAAAACGGTGGGACGGGTTGCCGGTAAGGCAATGCTGTACTTCCTGACTTTTTCTACCCTGGCCCTGATTATCGGTCTGGTTGTTGCCAATACATTGCATCCTGGCGCCGGACTGAACATTGACCCGGCATCGCTGGACTCAGAAAAGGTAGCCAGCTATGTGACCAAAGCTCATGACTCGACGATTGTCGGCTTCTTGATGCACATCATTCCCACTACGACATTAAGTCCATTGGTGAGTGGCGATATTCTTCAGGTGCTGTTCATTTCAGTCCTGTTCGGTATTGCCCTGGCGGCAACCGGTGAGCGTGGTCAGCCGATACTGGAATTATTCCAGCAGTTGTCTCGTCCGGTGTTCAAGCTGGTGGCGATTCTGATGAAAGCGGCACCCATCGGCGCCTTCGGTGCAATGGCATTCACCATTGGTAAATACGGTATTGCATCCATTGGCAATCTGCTTTACCTGATTCTGACGTTTTACATTACTTCGGTTTTGTTCATCATTATCGTGCTGGGTGCGGTCGCCAAGTACAACGGCTTCTCTATTTTCAAACTGGTCCGCTATATCAAGGATGAACTGTTTCTGGTTCTGGGTACCAGTTCGTCCGAAGCTGCACTGCCTACCCTGATGCAGAAAATGGAACGGGCAGGTTGCGCCAAATCCGTGGTGGGTCTGGTTATTCCTACCGGCTATTCATTCAATCTGGATGGTACAAATATTTATATGACCCTGGCAGCGCTGTTTATTGCACAGGCATGTAATATCGAGCTCTCCCTTCAGCAGCAGATTCTGCTTCTTCTGGTTGCCATGATCAGCTCCAAAGGCGCAGCAGGCGTGACGGGTGCGGGTTTCATTACGCTGGCGGCAACGCTGGCTGTGGTCCCCGATGTGCCCGTGGCAGGTATGGCCCTGATTCTGGGGATTGACCGCTTTATGTCAGAATGTCGCGCCCTGACCAATCTGGTCGGCAATGCATGCGCCACGATCGTGGTGGCACGCTGGGAAAACCAGCTGGACAAAGCGCAGCTGGATGCCGCACTCAATGCGTCATTACCTGAGGATACAGACCGCAATCTGGTGGCGCTGGAACAGGCCACTGACTAAGCTGTCCTCAGGCAGTCAGGCCAAATAGCATGAAGGCAGGATGCAACTCATGTTGCTCCTGCCTTCAATATTATGTTGAACGACTAATGTAAAGCGCAGGCGTCAGTATTAGCGTTTTGACGTCTGCATCAACACCCCTCAGGCGCGAAGTGCCTGTACGGCACGCTCCAGAATCTGCCGTGTCCTGAACTGCACCAGCGCCTGCCAGTCAGGGTCCGACGGAAAGAAAAATTCCAGCAGCTGCTGTTTGACCTTCCGTCCTTCTTCGCTGGCAGGATCACCAAAAAGATGAAGATAATGATCGGCCAGTAACGCCGGCTGACCGACTTGCTGACTGTTGTAAGTCCCACATTCCACGACCAGCTGCGTAAACACGCGATCCCGGAACAAATTCACCATGGCCGCTGAGGTATAGCCTGTGGCGGCGGCGGAAATGCCGGTATCGCTGGCATTGTTGGCGCCTGTAATCACGGTATACAGCCAGGGTCCGTATATTTCCTGGGCGCGCGCAATGCCAGGATAATCCTCTTCAGAAATGGCCATGAGCATGGGATGGCCAAAATCGCCGGCTCCTGTGTGCAAATCAAAGCTGATGATTTCACGCGCGTGAGCGGGCAGGTGGTTTTCCAGAATACGATGCAGCGTCTGATTGGACCAGCTCGGTTTGTCGCCGCCGTAATACAGTCCGTCGCGGTGCTGGTACTGACCGGCTTCCACAATATTCATCAGTGCGGCATAACCTTTTTCCTGCACAACCTGTTGCCAGCGTTTCTCCCGGGCCAGCCGCGCCTCCGGGTCCCGGATATCGGTGGCGAACAGGTCATGGACGGCTTCGTAGCCCGGATTGGCGGGCAGGGGTTTGCTGAAATCCAGATAATTGCGGTTCAGATCCATATTGTCTTCATTGACCCGCCGTTTCCATGAGGTGCCATACGGGTTAATGAGATGAATCAGCAGAATGCCGATGCCGGCGGTGGCCGATACGTCCTGTTCCAGCAGAAAGCGTGTCTGGCAGATAGAGCCGTAATAGCCTTCCACCCCGTGGGTACCGGAGACAACAACCAGCCATTTCTGAGCATTCTGGTCACCGGCAATGGCAACATCGGTACAGAGATTCTCGTTTTCTACCCCCTTGAGCGGGTGCGGGTAGGCGTGCAGGGTGGCTCCCCGGTGATGGGCAGCCTTCAGAAAAGAGGCACGCAGCTGCGAGTAGGTCAGTTGCGAAGGTGCGAGACGGAAAATGGGTAAATCTGCAGGTTCGAAGGGTGTCATGGGCAAATAGCGGAGCCGAACAGGTGGGAAAAGGTCGGTTTCATGGAAAAATGGGGGAATGCGCGGGCAATTTATGCAAAAATCCTGCATCTGCGCGTGGTATCGCGTTGTATCCGGGGGCCAATCCATATGTGAAACCGGGACAAGGCGTTATACTACTGCAATTATTTACGATATGTATCCCGGGATTAGGAATGAAAAAACTATTTGTTGCAGCAATGCTCAGCGCATTGCTCCCAGCAGCGGTCTCTGCTGCGCCTGTCAAGCTGCGCCTGGGTATTGACCCGACTTTTGCGCCCTTCGAGTCTGTCAATCCGCAAGGTGAACTGGTTGGAATTGATGTGGATATGGGTAAATCCATCTGCAAGCGCATTGAGGCCGACTGTGAGTGGGTTCGCATGAATTTTGATGGCGTCATTCCCGCCCTGAAAGCCAAAAAAATCGACGGCATTCTCTCGGGTATGACCATTACCAAAGAGCGCGAGAAACAGGTGCTGTTTTCTGACGTAATGTACGCCAGTTCTACCCGCCTGATGGTGCCCAAGGACAGCGAAGGGCTGGATACAACAGCAGAATCCCTCAAAGGCAAAACCGTGGGTATCGTGCAGGGCACAACCCAGGCCGCCTATGCCGAGAAGCACTGGAAAGACAAGGGCGTAAACCTGGTTTCCTATCAGAATGATGATCTGGCCAAGCAGGATCTGGCACTGGGTCGTGTAGATGCCACATTGCAGGATTCGGCTGCAGCCACCATCTTTTTCGATACTCCCGATGGCAAGAATTTCAAGCTGGTCGGTACGCCAGTGTCAGACCCCGAGGTCTTTGGCAACGGTAATGGCATTGGGCTGCGCAAGGAAGACGGCGAACTCAAAGGCAAAATTGACAAGGCACTGGCCGATATGAAACAGGACGGTGAGTACAAAAAGATTCTTGACGCTTACACAAAGTACGGCATCAAGGAACGCGAGTAAATTCTGATTCCTGAGGCTGCGCGGCTCGGCCTGGTGCCCATTGCCGCGCAGTTTGCATTTTGGGCCAGGCAGTCTGCCCGCGATCTCTGCTTGCCGCCGTGGTTCGTACCTACCACGGCAATAGCGGAACATCGCAAGATTAATTAATATGTAAGGAACCCGATGCTGTACGGTTATGGATCCCAGATATGGGCCGGTACGCTCGCAACCTGTTTGCTGACCCTGTTGACGCTTGTCTTTTCGATCATCATCGGCATGATCGGGGCGATGTGCAAGCTGTCGTCCAATCCTTTGTTGCGGTGGACTTTCACCGGCTACACCACACTGATACGAAGTGTGCCCGATCTGGTCATCATGCTGCTGGTGTTTTACAACCTGCAGGAACTCATCAACGCCATCTGTTCCGCTGCCGGCTGGCCACAATATCAGATGGACGCCTTCTCTGCCGGTGTCACAACGCTCTCCTTTATTTACGGCGCCTATATGACGGAAACGTTCCGCGGGGCGATTCAATCCGTGCCGCGGGGTCAGCTTGAGGCCGGGTATGCAACCGGCATGTCTGCCTTCACCGTTTTCCGTCTGATTCTGCTGCCGCAATTGATCCGTTTTGCACTGCCCGGGCTCAATAACAATCTGCAGGTAATTATCAAGGCCACGGCGCTGGTGTCAATTATTGGTCTGCTGGATATTGTGACTGTGACACAGCAGGCCGGGCGCAGTACCCAACAACTGTTTTTCTTTAATCTGGTGGCTGCCGCCATTTATCTTTGCATGACGGCCGTGAGTCTGGTCGTGCTGTCCTGGCTTGATCGTCGCTATTCTGCCGGCGTGCGGGAGGCGCGACTGTGAGCGAGATTATTGACCGGTACTGGCAGGCCTACCTGGGGTTCGGCACGCCCATGACCGGGCTGGCGATGACCATGTGGATTCTGCTGCTCTCGGTCCTGTTTGGCACGCTGCTGGCCATTCCCATGGCGATATGGCGCTGTTCGTCCAATCGCTGGGTCAGTGTGCCTGTGCGCGTTTACACCTTTGTGTTTCGCGGCACGCCACTATATGTGCAGCTGCTGCTGGTTTACACGGGTTTGTTCAGTCTTTCCGTGGTGCGTCAGACCCCGTTTCTGGCCACATTTTTTCGTGATGGCTTCAATTGCGTTATTCTGGCATTCACAATCAATACCTGTGCCTATATGACGGAAGTGCTGGCCGGTGCAATCCGGTCTATTCCTCACGGAGAAATTGAAGCGGCCCAGGCATTTGGTTTTTCGCGGTTCAGGTTATATACCAAGCTGATTCTGCCGTCTGCATTCCGCCGTGCGTTACCGTATTACAGCAATGAAGTCATTCTGGTACTGCATTCGACGTCTCTGGCGTTTACGGCAACGGTTCCTGAATTACTCAAGGTTGCGCGAGACGTTAATAGTGCAACATTCAATTCCCTGCCTGCTTTCGGGCTGGCCGCCATTCTGTATGCCGTTCTGGCAATGGTACTGGTTGCTTTGTTTCGCAGGGCTGAAAAAAGGTGGCTTGGCTTTCTGAAGCCCGCCACGAATTAATACAGAAATCATTATGGAAAATCTGCGCGCCGAGAATATTCACAAACGGTTTGGCAACAATGAAGTGCTCAAGGGCGTTTCGCTGGTGGCCAATAAGGGGGATGTGATCAGCATTATCGGCTCCAGTGGTTCAGGTAAAAGCACTTTGTTGCGTTGTATGAACTTTCTGGAAACGCCCGATGAAGGGCGCATTTTCATTCACGGCGAAGAGCTTAGAACCGTGAGGCGCAAGGGCACGCTGGTGCCGGCTGATAGAAAACAGCTGCAATATATGCGTACGCGCCTGGCCATGGTTTTCCAGCATTTCAATCTGTGGTCGCATATGACGGTCCAGGAAAATATCACTGCCGCACCGATCAACGTCCTGGGCATTTCGCGTGAGGAAGCACTGCAACGGGCGCAAAGCAATCTGCTGAAGGTGGGGCTGAGCGCAGATATTCTTGGCAAATATCCGGTGCATCTGTCCGGTGGTCAGCAGCAGCGCGTGGCGATTGCACGTGCGCTGGCACTCGAACCTGAAGTCATGTTATTTGATGAGCCGACTTCGGCACTCGATCCTGAACTGGTGGGCGAGGTGTTGCGTGTTATGCAGAAACTGGCCGAAGAAGGTCGAACAATGATTATCGTGACTCATGAAATGGCGTTTGCACGACGCGTCTCCAGTCATGTCGTGTTTCTGCATCAGGGTGTCGTTGAAGAAGAGGGCCCGCCCGATGAGATTCTGAGCCATCCGAAAAGTGCACGACTGGCAACGTTTTTGACGGGAAACCTGAAGTAGAACGCCGGCTTGCGCTGATGTCATTCTGCCTTTCAGTACTGGCGCCGTCTCCCTATCGGTTCACTGCCGCGTAAGATCCCGGTTGCGGCACGTTTTTACCTTACCCCACACTGCAAGTTCACTTTTTTTGATAATTCAACTGTGATAGCTGTCGTTGACAACTAGTGTACAGTAAGAAGCTTGCAGGCCATTTATTATCATAAATGTAATCTGGATGGCAAGGTGCTTTCCTCTGAAGTCCTGTCCACTATTGTACGAGCGTCTGTGTGAACCGTATCAATATTGTCATTCCCACCTTCAATCGCGCCCATCTTATCGTTAAGGCGGTGCAGGCGGCGTTAGGACAGAATTATTCGAACCGGCAGGTGACTGTCATTGATGATGCTTCGACCGATGACACTCGTCATGTGTTGCAGCCGTATTTTTCACATCCCGATTTTGTTTATGTGCAGTTGTCGCGCAATGTGAATACAGCGCAGGCAAAAAATGTCGGGATCGCACTGTCAACCACGGATGCAATAACGTTTCACGATTCTGATGATCGTCCTGCTCAGGACAAACTGCACGTTCAGGCAAGCATGCTCTTTCACTCTGAGGTCGCACTGGATAACAGTATGAACTGGCGCGCGTGGAATCGTGACGAGTGCGGCAAGCTTCCTGTATCTCTGGTGCTTACCGAGCACGAGCTTGTACGATGCGACGGCTCGCGTCTGGTTGTAAAGCATGCCCTTAGCATCATGGACGATTTCTTTCCGAATATGCAGGGCGGTGCCGGACAGACAGGAGACTGGATACTGATTAATGCCGGACTTTTTCTTGCCGATGTTTTTGCACGCCATGGCGGCTTTCGCAATTGCATCGAAGAAGACAGGGAAATGCGCGACCGGCTGCTGATGGCAGGTGATATTGTGCGTCTGGTGCCGCAGGTTCTGCTGACCAAGTTTGAATATGATGATTCGCTGACGGTGGCTCAGCAGTCCAACTATCACAGTGAGCGTCGATTAAATGATCGTGCGCAGATCTGGGAAGATATTGCCGCCTGGCGGCTTACCGGTAAAGTGCCACAGCAGCCCATTGAATTGTCTGATCTGCAGATTGATTTTATTTCCAACCCACGCCTGCTCGGTGTGTCTGACGCGCTAATGACACCGTCATCACGGGAGCGTCTGCAGCATCAGCTGCATTCGGCAAGAACATGCTAAGGCGTCTGAAGGTTGCCATTATCGACGGCTTTTGCCCTCGACCATATGACGGCGAGACCTGGAAGCACGAGGCCATGGGCGGAACGGAGCTGACTGCCGCCCGTGTTGCAGAAATGCTCGCTGCTCATCATGAATTGTACGTGCTTCAGCACTGCCGCAACGACAGCGTATGCAGCGTAAACGGAGTCAGGTATGAGTCAGGCGGATCATGGCGCACAGTGGCAGTCAATCGTGATTTCGATATTGTCATTATCATCAACTCATTCAAGTTACTGGCGCTCTGGCGCAGACACGCGAGGGCAGGAACGCGGCTAATTCTCTGGAGGCACAATTTTATTGGTGCCACGCATAAACATGCCGCAGATCTGCTGACGAATATAGACGCATTTTTGGTGTGCGTTTCAGAATATCACAAGCGCCATAGTCTGAATGTTCTTGGTGTGTCTGCCTCCTCACCTGTGGCGGACAGACTGCGCGCGATTTACAACCCTGTGGTGACGGTCGAAGACGAGGCGTCTGATGACGCATCTGCGAAGGTCGATGTTAACCAGTTGCTGTTTGCCAGTTCGCCCCACAAGGGATTGCCGCAGGTGGTGGAAAATTTTTCGAAACTCAAAGCCCGGATTCCTGAATTGAAGCTGCTGGTCTGCAACCCCGGCTATCTGGAAAGACCGCTGCCCGACTGTCCGGGTGTTCAATATACGGGAAAACTCAGACCTGCGCAGGTCCATGCTCTGATGCGGCGCAGTTTGTGTCTTTTTAATGCTCAGTCCACCTTTGCCGAGACTTTTGGTCTGGTTTTTGCCGAGTCACAGCGTATGGGCACGCCCGTGGTAGCGCAGCGAGGTCTGGGCGCGGTCGACGAGGTAGTCGGACATGACTACGGACAGGCGCTGGATGTGGACGATGAGGATCAGGTTTATGCGTCGGTCATGCGATGGCGCAGTATGCGTCCGCAATTATCACTCAACCCCGCTTTTGCGGCGCAGGTGATCTGCCGCCAGTGGCTGGAACTGCTGACTGAATCAATGAAGAGCCATTACTTGCACAATCATGAACCGGGGAGGATAACTCATGATCTATCCTGAAACGTTCAACTGCCAGGATCCGTTGTTTGCCTGCCTGCCCGAACTGGAACAGGCCCTCTATGACCGAGCCAATGATGTGGACGCCGAGGGTCTGGATCTGACGGTGGAAATGGAGATGCTGCGTAAACAGGGTCTGCTGGTCGCCTGCGCGCCGCGCGCATACGGCGGACAGGGTCTGGGCTGCGAATCAGATCCGGCTAGTGTGATGCGCGCCTTTGTGGTATTGCGGGCGCTGGGCCGGGCGACTTTGTCGGTGGCGCGGCTTTTTGAAGGCCACATGAACGCCGTTAAACTGTTGGACCTTTATGCCAGTGAGACGCAGAAGAAACAGCTGCTGCCTCGTCTTGAGCAGGGCAGCTTATGGGGCGTCTGGGGAGCAGATGGCACCTTACCTTTGAGTGCGTCCGTGGCTCCGTCATCGTCTTCCGGTGCGCGGCGTTATGTGCTGCATGGCCAGAAAGTCTTTGCGTCGGGCCTGGGACTGCTGGACCAGGCGATCGTCACGTTCAATAAAGGGCCCGACGGCGTCGCCCTTGCGCTGGTCGATGTCAGTGTGCCGGAGCGTCAGGACAGGGCGGCATGGCGCGCATCGGGCATGAAAGCCACATGGTCGGGCATTTATGATTTTGAGGGGATGCAAATTGATGCTTCTGCACTGATTGGCAAACCTGGCGATTATATTAAGGAACCGTATTTTGAAGGAGGCATCTGGCGGTATTGCGCTACGCATCATGGTGCGGCAGAACAGATCCTGCGACTTTGGCGTGCTCGTCTGGAACAAAGAGGGCGTGCCGAGGATCCCATACAGCTGAGTCGCCTGGCGCGAGCGCGGGCGCGCCTGATTGCGGTCTACAGCATGTTGCGCGATGCCTGTCTGGAAATCGAAACGGGCGCAACAGGCAAATCCGCCGTGGGACGCTTTGCACAGGAAGATGACAAACGCAGTGCAGTGGAAATGGCATTGCTGGCGCGCGAGATGACGGAAGAGATGGCGGTGTCGATCATGGACGATGCCAGAAAATCCCTGGGCGTCGAGGCACATCTGCCGGGGACCGATCTGGAACGGATCTGTCGCGATCTGTCCATGTATTTGCGTCAGGCCGGACCTGACGGGAAACTGCTGAACGCGGGCCGACTTTACCTGACGCAGTCAGAAGAAAGGACACGCTTATGGTAACCCCGCTGTTCCATGGACCTTTGCTGGCTCAGGCCGAGACTGCGCCTTTTATTTCGCTGGATAAGCTCGCCGGCACCGGCAATGTGCTGGTTCTGTCTCCCCATCCCGATGACGAAACACTGGGTTGCGCGCGCGCTATCGCAACGGCATGCGATGCCGGACGCAAGGTAGTCATTGTGGTGATTACCAACGGCAACCTTTCTCATCCGAATTCGCGTCGTTTTCCTCGGACTGCGCTGGCCGCATTGCGTCGTCAGGAGTGCATCAGCGCAATGAATGTCCTGGGCGGCGTGAATGTGACGACCGTTTTTCTGGACTATGACGACCAGGGTTCCCCTGCAACGACACAAGCCCAGCAACTTTGCGTGACTCAGTTAGGGGCGCTGGTCACTGCGCATGAGGTAACTGCCGTGTGGACCAGCTGGGAGCATGATCCGCATTGTGACCATCAGCGAGTTGCCAAACTGGGTGAATGGCTGCAGGCACGGCGGCCGGAACTCGCTCTTTTCAAATATCCGATCTGGGGGCGCTTTCTGCCCGATCCGCCACCCCTGGCAGGCGAACTCTATCGCTTCTATGGCGATAATGTTTCACACCGCAAGGCGCAGGCCATTGACTGCTACCGTTCCCAGACAACCGACTTGATTGATGATGATCCACAAGGGTTTGTCATGGATCCGGATACCAAAGCGCATTTTCTGAAATCTGCGGAACTTTTTATATGCAATGGGCCGCCTGCGCGCGCGCAGGAGTTTGACGCCCTGTATCTGAATGATCCGGATCCCTGGCAGTTTCTGACATCGGAGTATGAACAGGGTAAATATGCGAAGACGCTGGCGGCCTTGCCGCAAACGCATTATCGCTGTGCCATTGAAGCGGGTTGCTCCATTGGCGTCCTGACGGAGAAGCTGAGCGGCTGCTGTGATCAGGTCATCGGGCTGGATATTTCGGAAGTTGCGATTGCACTGGCGCGACGTCGTACAACGCAGTCTGATCGCGTACGCTTTGAGCGTGCCTGTCTGCCGCAGGAATGGCCAGATATACCGGCGGATCTGATTGTGCTGTCGGAAATTCTGTATTTCCTGCAGCCCGGACAAATAGAAGAACTCGCGCGACGTATTGCAGGCAGCTGGCAAGAGAACGGGGACTGTATTCTGGTCAATTTTTCCGGAGATACCTGCCAGACATTGCAGGGTGCGCAGGCTGCCGCTTTGTTTTGCGACGCGATACAGCGACTGGCACCAGTGCAGTCATTGTCGAATCAGGTGCACGAGGGTTTCGAGATCACCGTTCTGAAAAAACGGGCCGCGGAAACCGCCTCGTATGTGATCGCCATCCCTGCAAAGGATGAGCAGGAAATGATTGTCGGTTGTTTGCGGGCCTGCTGGCAGAGTATGCAACAAACGTCGGCAGACGGAAAAATTCTGCTTGTAATTAACAATACCAGCGATCAAACGCAGCAGAGGGCAGCCGAGTGGGGAAAGGAAACAGGCTGCCCGATGGAGATCTTGAATATTGTCGTTGATGGTGAATTTGCCAGTGCCGGCCACATCAGAAAAATGGCTATGGCGTTTGCGGCCGAACGAACCCGACCCGATGGCGTAATCATGTGTACGGACGCGGATTCCCGACCGGAGCCCGGATGGGTCTCAGCCAATCTGGCTCGCATCGCAGAGGGGTTCCATCTGGTGTGCGGCAATATTCTGCTGGATGAGGCGGATCAGGAATTTGAGACGATATGCGCAATTCACAGACGTAATCCGTTGGAAGGGCAGTATCGCGAGGCCTGCCTGGCGCTGATCGAACGACTGGATCCTGATCCTGACAATCCCGAGCCTCATCATCACGATGTGTCGGGGGCCAGTCTGGCGATTTTGCGTCAGGTACATGATGCGATTGGTGGCATCCCCGGGGTTGCGGTGGGCGAAGACAGGGCGCTGGCGCATCGCGTTGCACAGGAAGATTATCGCATTTGCTATTGCGATGCTGCGCGTGTGATCACCTCGTGCCGCATGCAGGGAAGGGCCGAGGGCAGTATGGCGCAAGCCTTGCGCATTCGGGCTGAGGGTAAAGATTATCTGATCGACGAATCACTGGAGCCCGCGCATCTTGTGCTGTTGCGCGCCGGCGCCAGGGCGACAGCCCGTCAGCTATGGAAATCCGGGGAAAATCGACACCAGCTATATGCGTTTCTGAATGTTGACGCGAAACATTTTGCCTCTCTGGACAATGCCAGTCCTTTCGGACGCTTCTGGCAACGGCTGGAACAGGCTGCACCCTGTCTGCAACGCGAGCGGCTGCTGTACAGCCAGCTACCTGAACAGCTGGCGCACATGCGAACCCTTTTGTCACAGGTGAATCGTTACGGATTGCCATGATTGCGAAGTCATTTTCAGGGAAATTCGTCAGGCACGTTGTGCTGCGCGGCCATGAATGGCTGAGCAAAAATCAGGAATAAGAATGATGATATGGATTGTGGCGTTGAGTGCGTTTGCCGTATACGCCAATGCGGCCGTTTTTCTGGCAGGCTGGGGATTGAAATGGTCTGTTCTGTTTGTCAACTGGACAAAAAACGGAACGCTACTCCCGCAGGAGAACAGCCCCGACGGGAACTGTCGCGGGATGGTGGCACGACCGATTTATTTCTCTGTGCATCTTCCCACTCACAATGAGCCCCCCGATATTGTCATCAAGACCATTGATTCGATTCTTGCGTCTGAGTATGCGCACTTTGAATTGCTGGTGATCGATAACAATACGGACGAGACGGATTTATGGCTGCCGGTGTACGAATATTGTCTGGATAAAGGTCCGCATATCCGGTTTTACCATTGTATCAATGTGAAAAATGCCAAGGCCGGTGCCCTGGACATTGCACTGGAGTTGCGCAGCCGGGAAGCGACGCACGTGGTTATCGTAGATGCGGACTATACCGTGCATAAGGATTTTCTGAGCCGTGCCGCGGCGCTGCTGTCAGAAAATCAGTGCGACTACCTGCAGTTTCCGCAGTCGTACCGAGGAGAAGGGGCAGAGGGCCTGAAAAATGAGCTGGGCCTGTATTTTTCCACGGTGAGCCAGGCGGCCGATGCGGCCAATACCATGCTGCTCACGGGCACGCTTTCGGTGATTCGGGCCGAGGCACTCGATGCCGTGGGCGGCTGGAATACGACTACGCTGACCGAAGATGCCGAGATTGGACTGCAGCTTCATATGCGCGGATTTCGTGGCCGCTATATCAGTCAGGCCGCAGGCGCTGGCCTGCTGCCGTTTACTTTTGCGGATCTGGAAAAGCAGCGCGAACGATGGATTAATGGCAATTTCCAGGTGCTCACGCGATATTTCAAACGAATTATTACCGTAAAGAAATCTTACCTGCTGGCTGTGCTTTGTCAGCTCTCGGCGTGGTTTGCCTATTTACTGGTGCCTGTCGTTTTTCTGTTGCTGTTTCCGCTGACAACGTTGTCCGGCACGCTGTCTGAACCTGCCGCGCCTGGCCTGGTCATTGCCGCTGCAACGATTATTCTGGATTTTCTATGCCGATTTGTATTCATCAGTCTTTCCGGCGTGGGAAGCACAATACTGTCGGTTTGCGAGGCGTTTATGGTGTCATGGTCACTGGCAGGCCGCAGTTCTCTGGCCACGTTTACCGGCAATTTTCCTTCAGCCAGAATTTTTCATCGGACCAACAAAAGCCTTGTCGATCGAGTCTCTGTTTCGATGGACAGTCGCACGACTCAGATGTTTGCCCTGTTTGGCATATTGATTATGGTGCAAGGATTTTATCTTGGCTTTTGGTGGTTGATACTGGCAGGCGCGCTATTGGTGCTGATGCTGCCATTTCAGAAACTGACCTCTCGGCAGTTACGGATTTATCGCGATCAATTTCTCGCCGGCTGAGGCGCCACACAATGATTCGGCGAGTGGGTCATTGCCGGGGTCCGAGGAAATGGCTTTTTGAAGCAGCCTAACGTGTTAACGTGAAAAAGCAGTCCCCTTAATCTGAAAAGGAGAATGACAATGCCAGCAAAATCACAGGATCAGCAAAAAGCAGCAGGTGCAGCGCTTTCTGCCAAGCGTGGAGAAACCAAGGTCAGCAGCCTGAAAGGGGCGTCCAGGTCCATGTATGAATCCATGTCAGAGAAAGAACTGGAAGACTTTGCGTCAACAAAACGCAAAGGCAAACCGGAGCATGTCAGCAGGAAAAAAGATTGATTGCAATCGTGATAGTACGGCTGTGATTGTTCAATTGTGATCTCATGGCTGAGAATCAGCCGCTGTCATCCCGCCTGATCGGTGAACGAAGCAAAATATCCTCTGCGTTCACCGGGCTGATTTAACAATACTGCTCAGAAGTGTGACGACTAGGGATCGCCCGGAGCCAGGAATCAGGTTTGGGCGATGGCCGTTTCCTGTATCGGAATAATGGTTCTGGATACGGTTGACGTGTCGTGCTGTGCTTCCTGTTCCTGTTCAATCTGCCGTTCCAGGGCCTTGCGGAATTTGATCGGGCCGCCATCCAGCTTTAGATTGATGAAAGGCGTGCGGCGATTGTCCATGCCTTTTTGCACGGCACTCAGCACAATCCGGTCCTCTTCAAACGCCTTGCGAACCCCTTCAGCAAATTGTCGTGATACGTCGGCGTCATCAGGACTGAAATTTCTGAGCTGGAACCAGAAATAGCGTGTTGTCTTTTCGTCTATCGGTGTCAGGAAGTTATACGAATCCATCAGGAAGACGTCCGGATGCAGCGGCGCGTCATCACCTCCAGTTCCGGCAGGCGTAAAGATGGCCTTGATGATGGCATGCGAGGGATAGCGCACCTCATAATGCTGCTTGCGATCGCAATTGCCGCTGAACTTGACGAATTGCGCATAAAACGGTGCGACTTCGGTGTTATACATCCAGCGAGACACCGTGACGCCATTGTCGGCAACCACGGTGGTCAGCGGTTCGTTTTCACAGGCACTGTTACCAAAGGAACTGCGGTGTACCCAGGCAACGTGTGAGGGATCCAGCAGGTTGTCTGTCATATACAGATAATTGCATTCCACCACCATGGCGTCGCCCTGATTCAGTCCCCACTCGGGATCGCCATATTCGGCAATATGCGGAATCAGTGAACTGTCTGCATTTTCTGCCTCTCCCATCCATACCCAGACCAATCCATATTTTTCTGTGACGGCGTAGCTTTTTACTGCCGCCGCTTTCGGAATTTTTGCGCCAGGTGCGAAAATACAGGCGCCTTGTCTGTTGAAAGTGAGACCGTGGTATCCGCATTCGACGGCATCATTGACCAGCCGTCCCATGGAAAGAGGCAGTTTGCGATGGGGACAGGCATCTTCAAGGGCAGCGACCTGGCCGTCCTGAGATCGATAGAACACCAGATTTTCATTGAGCAACTGCAATGGATATAGTGCCTGTCCTATGTCGTGACTCCATGCCGCGACATACCAGGCATTCTTCAAAAACATGAGATCCTCCGTTTATTCCGGCCGCTTCAGGGCAGCCATGTAGCGTTCGACGTATTCATCAAAGCTTTCATTATCGGACGCTTCCATTTTTTTCTGCTCTTCAAGCGACGCTTTGGCGCTCGCGCGCATTTGCTGTTCGACTTCGGCAGACAGTTCACCATACCGCAATTCGTCGGTGAGGCGCTGACTTTGCAGCAATGTGTAGTCGGCAAAACTAAGACCACTCTCGCGCAGTTCCCGCAGGACACGTGCCGATGGCGTCGCAGAGACGTCATCCAGTTTGTGACGCTGTTCCTGAATGGCTGCGCTGTACTGAGTGGTGCTGAAGGCGATGTCCAGTTCTTTCGCATAAAGGGCGATCTGATCCAGCAACTGATTGCCCCAATCGGGAATTGAAATATCTTCACCGTTGCTGGTCAGGCGCAGCGACGGGTCACGCCCGCGATTGACCACATCGGTGAAGTTAGCCTGGCTTTCCTCACAGAAACCATCATAAGGGAACAGACGACTGTCGTGCAGGGCGCAGAACAGCAGGAAAGCATCCATGAAGTGACAGGTGGCATTGCTGATACCCACGGGACTGAAGGGGTCAACATCAAGGCAGCGGATTTCGACGTACTGGATACCGCGCTCCATCAGTGCCGTAATGGGTCGTTCACCCCGGCCAGTGGTTCGTTTCGGACGAATGGTGGAATAGTATTCGTTTTCGATCTGCAGCACGTTTGTGTTCAGCTGGATCCACTCGCCATCGCGATGCGTGCCAATGGCCTGATACTCGGGCCAGGGCTGGGTGACGGCGTGATACATTTTGCGCACAAAGGTGGGCAGGTCGTTGTAGCACATCTTCAGGCCGGCTTGTGCGTCGTTCTGGTAACCCAGATCGCTCATGCGCAGGCTTGTTGCGTACGGCAGATAAAGCGTATCGTGATCGAGTTCGCGCAGCGGGTTGGGCCGGTCGCCCAGGAAGGATCGGGCCACTGCAGGAGAGGCGCCAAACAGGTACATGAGCAGCCAGCTATAGCGCGTGAAATTGCGAATCAGGCCCATATAGCCGACAGACTGGCGTTCTGCCTGTGTGTCGCCTTCCAGGTCCAGGTGCTCCCAGAGCGATTCAGGCAGCGAAAAATTGTAGTGCAGGCCGGCAATACATTGCATGGCGCGGCCATAACGCTCGGCCAGGCCGCGACGATACACGTGGCGCAGCATGCCGCTGTTGGACGTACCATAGGTCGCAATGGGAATCTCGCTGTCGGGCGGCAGATTGCCCGGCATTGACTGCATCCAGATGCTTTCCGATGGGAACTGACGTGTCGCAAACTGGTGGACATTGGTCAGTTCTTCCAGCAGGCCATCCACGGAGGTATGGGTGCCGGTAATCAGCTCAATCAGGGATTCCGAATAATCGGTGGTGATATTCGGGTGCGTGAGCGCCGAGCCCAGTAGCACAGGATGTGGCGTTGTGGCGAGCGCGCCGTCGCGGTCAATCCGCAGGCCTTCACGTTCAATTCCGCGTAGAATATGAGTTAGCGAGTCTCGATGCTGCTGTAGTGTGTTCATGCGCTGCACAGGTCGTCCTGAGAAATCTTGAAAATCAATAATTGCTGATTTTAAGGGACTTCGGCAGCTTTTCCGTTTTAAAACGGCTGGTTTCGGATTAATTATTTGGAGTGGTTCAGGTGATCAAACGTTTGGCTCTGGTATTTTTCGCAGTTCTGCTTGTCGGGTGCTCGCCAAAATATGACTGGCGCGAAGTGACCACGGCAAATGGACACGTCAAAGCGGCGTTTCCCGATAAGCCACGCAGCGAATCACGAACCATTGAACTGGAAGGGGAAAAATATCCCTTTACCATGGACATGGCGCTGGTTGACGATCAGGTATTTGCCGTTGTGTACAGCGTTCTGCCTGAAGACAAGCAGGACGAAGCCAGTTCACGCAAAGTGGGCGAAGCCTTGCTGCGTTCTGTCTATGCGAGCATGAATGAACCGGTACCCGATACCTTGCCGCCCTTTGGCGAAAAACTGATATTCCGTAAAGCTGTGGGTAATGACAATGCCAGCATTTATGTCAAGGTTTTCGCGGGCAGCGGTGTGGTCATACAGGCCTATTCGGCCGGACAGGACAATACCCTGAAGGAACCGGTGGCAGACGAATTTCTGAACGGTGTATCGCTGCAGTAGCGGCCGGCCTCCCCGTTTTTAAGATGATACAATGTCACGATGGTTGGCGCCGATTTGTCTGATCCGCTTGCGGGCGCCTCAAAAATCCCGCTAAAAAGGTCCGTATGGTCTCACAACATTCTTCACAGCAATCTGTGGGCGTGGTTTCGCCCGAATATCTTCAGTTCGATCAACCCTTGACGCTCAGTAGTGGTCAGGTTCTGCCTTGCTACACGCTGGCCGTGGAAACGTATGGCCGGCTCAATGCCGACCGCAGCAATGCCGTCCTGGTCTGCCACGCGCTCAATGCCTCTCACCATGTCGCCGGCGTATCTGCCACCAACGAAAAAGATATCGGCTGGTGGGACAATATGGTCGGTCCGGGCAAGCCGGTGGACACCAATATCTATTTTGTGATTGGTGTCAATAATCTGGGTTCCTGCTTTGGTTCCACCGGGCCGGCATCCATTGATCCGGCCACCGGCAAACCCTGGGGCTCGGCCTTTCCAGTAGTGACTGTCGAGGACTGGGTGCACGCTCAGGCCAGGGTCGCCGATCATTTTGGCATCAGCCGGTTTGCCGCCGTCATGGGTGGTTCGCTGGGCGGCATGCAGGCACTGAGCTGGGCCATTGAATTGCCCGAACGCGTCGCGCATTGCGTTGTGGTGGCAAGTACCAGCAGCCTGTCGGCACAGAATATTGCCTTTAATGAAGTGGCGCGTCGTGCGATTATCAGCGATCCCGATTTTCACGGGGGCAATTATTACGAATTCAATACGGTGCCGGCGCGCGGTCTGTCCGTGGCTCGCATGGTCGGTCATATCACTTATCTTTCCGACGATGATATGGCAGAAAAATTCGGTCGTACGCAGCGCAATCCTGCCGAAGACGGCCGATTCCGCTTTGGTTACGATGTTGAATTCGAAGTGGAATCCTATCTGCGATATCAGGGCGAAAAATTCTCGCGTTACTTTGATGCCAATACCTATCTGCTGATAACGCGCGCGCTGGATTATTTCGATCCTGCCAGCCGCCATGGCGGCGATCTGGCTCAGGCACTGCGTCCGGCGCAGGCAGAGTTTCTGGCGGTGTCGTTTTCGACCGACTGGCGCTTTCCACCGGAGCGTACGCGCGAACTGGTCAAGGCGCTGCTCAAGAATGGTCAGCAGGTTACTTATGCAGAGATAGATGCGCCGCATGGACACGATGCGTTCCTGCTGGACGATCCGCGTTATCACGCGGTGGTGCGGGCATATTACGATCGTATTGCCCAGAGTCTGAACCTGGTTCCCCAAACGAGTGATGAGGTAGCGGCATGAATCAGGCAATCAGGACAGAACAGAAGAAACACGTTCGTGCAGACCTGCTGCGCATTGCCGGCTGGGTGCAGGATGGCTCCCGGGTTCTGGATCTGGGTTGTGGTGATGGCGCGCTGCTGTCGCATTTGCAGAGCGAGCGGGGCGTGACGGCCGTGGGCGTGGAAAAGGAAGATGCCCAGGTCATTGCCTGCGTCAACAAAGGCGTGCGGGTCATTCAGCAGAATCTGGATGACGGGCTGGCCATGTTCGACGATCAGCAGTTTGATACCGTGGTTCTGTCCCAGACGCTGCAGGCCGTGGTCAATACCGAACACGTTCTGAAGGAAATGGGGCGGGTGGCCCGATTCGGTGTGGTGTCCTTCCCCAATTTCGGTCACTGGACGCACGGGCTTTCCATTCTGAATGGACGCATGCCGGTGACGGGTCAGATGCCTTATGAGTGGTATAACACCCCCAATATCCATCTGTGCACGCTGAAAGACTTCGAAGATCTGGCTGCGCGCCTTGGTTTCCGTATTCTGGAGCGTGCCACCTTTCGCGACGAGACCGAGATTTCCTTTATGCCCAGTCTGCGCAGCACGCTGGCGGTCTATCATTTTGAGACAGACAGAAAATCGCCCGTATGATAAATCTGATCCGCCCCTACACCAGTCCGCGCGTTTTTCCTTTGCTTCTGCTGGGGCTGGCCAGTGGTCTGCCGCTGGCGCTCACAGGCGGAACGCTGCAGGCATGGGCCACGGTAGAAGATGTCCCGTTGACAGAGATCGGGTTTCTGACTTTGGTGGGGGCGGCCTATACCTTCAAGTTTCTGTGGGCACCCTTTATTGATCGCTATGTGCCGCCGTTTCTGGGTCGAAGACGTGGCTGGATGGCCATTTCGCAAATCCTGCTAGGCGTGACGGTCTGCAGCATGGGATTGCTCAATCCTTCGCACTCGCTATTCTGGCTTGCCGCGCTGGCCACGGTCGTGGCCTTTCTGTCGGCAACACAGGACATTGCGTTTGATGCATACAGCGCCGATGTATTAAGGCCCGAAGAGCGGGCAGCGGGCGCGGCCATTCGCACACTGGGCTACCGGGTCGGCATGATCGTGTCCGGTGGTCTGGCAATCTGGCTGGCAGCTGTCTGGCTGGGATGGAACGCCATGTATATCCTGATGGGCATGCTGATGTTTGGCGCAGCCGTGCTCACCTGGCTTGCACCTGAGCCAGAAACTGCCGGTGCCAATGTGGCGCCGCGCTCTCTTTACGAAGCGTTTACCGTGCCGTTTCGCGAGTTTCTGTCGCGCAAGGGGGCACTCAGTATTCTGGCCCTGATTGTGCTTTACAAGCTCGGCGATGCATTTGCTGGTGCACTGTCTACGACGTTTCTGATCCGTGGCGCCGGTTTTTCTGCCGAGATCGTGGGAACGGTCAACAAAATTCTGGCCGTCATCGCCACCATTGTAGGGGCGCTGATCGGCGGGGGCCTGATGAGCAAACTGGGCCTGTATCGATCTTTGATGCTGTTTGGCATATTGCAGGCACTGTCGAATCTGATGTATACGATGATTGCCCTGCATCCGCAGAATCTTCCGCTGATGGCGCTGGGTGTGGGCTTTGAGAATCTGTGTGGGGGGCTGGGTACCGCCGCCTTTGTCGCCCTGTTGATGGCTTTATGCCATGTGCAATATACTGCGAGCCAGTTTGCCTTGCTGTCGGCCTTGTCTGCCGTAGGCCGGGTATTTATTGCCGGCCCCCTGACGCCGCCGATTGTTCAGGCTTACGGCTGGCCTGCCTTTTTTGTATGCACGTTCCTGATTGCGCTGCCCGGACTCATCGTCTTGTGGTTTATGCGAACTGAAATAAGGCGACTGGAACATGACCCGTCTTCTGCAGAAAAGGAAACGCAAGAAGGTTGAAGAGATTGTTTGAACGAGATAAATAATGAAGAGAATATCAATGGGGGAGAAAAAAGCAGCGCTTGCGCTGGTACTGGCTATCGGAGTGTCGACAGCCGTTGCACAAAGCCGGATTCCCATTGGCGAGCCAGGCACGCTGCAGGCGCGACTGGCGGCCTGTACCATGTGCCACGGTGCGACCGGCGTGCAAGGCTCGGATGCCTTCTATCCGCGCATCTCAGGCAAGCCTGCAGACTATCTGTATCAGCAGTTACTGAGATTTCGCGAGGGCAGGCGGGAATACATGCCCATGCAGCGCCTGCTGGTCACGCTGTCGGACGATTATCTGAAAGAGATTGCAGTCTGGTTCAGTCAGCAGACGCCTGAATTCGAGGTAAGCCCACCGCTGCGTGTCCCGCCAACGGTGATGGCGCAGGGCGAAGAGCTGGTGCATCGCGGTGCGCCCGATCGCAATATTCCTGCCTGTGTGTCCTGTCACGGCGATAACCTCAAGGGCATGAAGCCTGCCATTCCCGGTCTGACGGGGCTGACGAACGAATATATTACGGCGCAGATGGGTGCCTGGCAGTATGGCATACGTCATTCCGTGGATCCTGATTGCATGGGAGAAATTGCCCGGAAAATGACTTCGGCAGATGTGCAGGCCGTCTCTGCCTGGCTGGCCAGCCAGAATCCTCGTGCAGCGGGTCACATCAATGAGTCGCAAAAAACGCCTGTCACCTGTGGCATTCAGACCGTATCGGGAGCACAGCAATGAAATGGCTTTTGAGAGGGGTTGCGGCGCTGGTTCTCGCTGGACTGGTGGTGACTGGCACAATGTACTGGCTTGGCTCACGCGATGGTGAGCAGCCCGCGTCGACGCTGACAGCAGGCAAGGCGAGCGAGGCTGTTATCGCACGCGGCAAATATCTGACCCAGATCGGCAATTGCGTCGGGTGTCACACCGCGGTCAATACACCTGCATTCTCGGGCGGCAGCGGACTGAAAACCGAGTTTGGCACTTTCTTTGCACCCAATATCACACCGGATCCGCAACATGGTATTGGTAATTGGACCGCAGATGATTTCTGGCAGGTACTGCATAACGGCAAGGCGCCCGACGGGTCGCTGTTGTATCCGGCCTTTCCTTATCAGAGCTATTCGCATATGAGTCGCGAAGATACGGATGCCATCTTCAGTTATCTGCAGACGCTGCCGCCCAGCGATCGCGATGCACCGGCACATGATCTGCAGACACCATTCAATTTCCGCTTCCTGCTGGCCTTTTGGCGTGCCCTGTATTTTCGTCCGGCACCGGCGGTGGCGAAGACCGAGACGTCATCGGACGCGGTGCTGCGTGGTCGGCATCTGGTGGACGGGGTAGCCCACTGCGCGGAATGTCACACGCCGCGCGGTAGTCTGGGTGGAATGGTTCAGTCGCGTCAATTGCAGGGTGGCAAAATGCCCGATGGTATCTGGTATGCGCCAGCTCTGACCGGCGATACGGACGGAGGGCTGGGTAACTGGAGCAACAAGGACATTGCCGATCTGCTGTTGAGCGGTGTGTCCGCGCACGGTGCAGTCGTAGGACCGATGAGCGAGGCATTGCGCGGCGTTCAGTATCTGAATGAACGCGACGTGTCCGATATTGCCGCATATCTGAAATCCCTGCCGGCAGCTGGCCTGACAACGACCAGAAGTGGCGAAGTCAACGATACGCTCTATTCCATGGGCAAGGATGTTTACGGTCAGTACTGTGCCGCCTGCCACAAGGCAGATGGTACGGGCGAGGCCGGGGTGTGGCCGCCACTGGCAGGCAATAGTCTGGTACGCGGGGCGGATACAACCGGTCTGTTGCGGGTCATTATGGATGGCGGTTTTACGCCCACGACTGAAAGGACGCCACAGCCTTATGGCATGCCGCCGTTTCGTCATTTCCTGAATGACCAGCAGATTGCGGCAGCAGCTACCTATATTCGCAATACCTGGGGTAATCAGTCCGGCGGAATCCATCGTCGTGATGTCAATCACGTTCGTAATCTGGACTAGCACGACTTGAGCAGCCAGCCTGGCGGGCCGACCTGCCAGGCTTATGGTGCGTTCTTAACAGCCGTTCCTGCCAGGAAAGCGCTTACGCAGCGGATTGCAAATCCGCCCAGAGCGATTTGGCTCTGCTCTGCGCCTCCACTCATTGGCAGCGTTATTTGGCGGGTTCGAGATTCCAGTCGTAATCAATGGTGAGCGGGGCGTGATCCGAAAAACGCTCATCTTTGTAGATGGAAGTGGCTATGGCCTTTTCGGCGATGCCGGGAGTGGCAATCTGGTAATCGATACGCCACCCCACATTCTTGGCCCAGGCCTGCCCGCGGTTGCTCCACCAGGTGTACTGATCCGGTTCCTGATTCACTTTGCGAAAGACGTCCACAAAGCCGCGGCGGTCAAACACATCTGAAATCCAGGCGCGCTCTTCGGGTGTAAAGCCGGAGTTCTTGAGATTGCCTTTCCAGTTCTTCAGGTCAATTTCCTTGTGGGCAATATTCCAGTCGCCACAGATGATGTAGTTATGGCCGGTTTTACGATAGTCTTCCATCATGGCATCAACCCAGGGACCAAAGTGATCCAGGAAGCGAAACTTGGCAGCCTGGCGTTCTTCGCCACTGGAGCCTGAGGGCAGGTAGGCGCTGATGATGGTCAGATCCTTGAAATCGGCACGCAGAATCCGGCCTTCACGATCAAATTCATCACAGCTCATGCCCGCATTGACCTGCGCATTGTGTCGAAGATAAAGACCAACGCCGCTATATCCTTTTTTCTCTGCGTGGCAGAAATAGCCCGTGTAATTCAGGGGATGACGCAGCTCGTCGATCAGGTCTGCATCCTGAATCTTGATTTCCTGCAGACAAATCACATCTGCATTATGTTTTTCCAGCCAGGGAGCCAGCCCCTTGCGAAATGCAGAGCGCAAACCGTTGACATTGAGAGAAGTAACGCGAAGCACAGGAGATCCTTTTTTGTTGGCACAATGTGGGTCATTGTAGCGCCGGGCGACGGCATGCGACAAATGCAATCGTCAGGCCGGCGCGTGACCAGCCTGCTTGCGGGGCCACACTGCTGCGGCAATGATCAGGACCGCGCCGATAGCCATGCGCAGCGTGGGCTGTTCGTTGAAGAAAATCATGGCAAATGCAATGGCATACACCGGCTCAAGCGCAATAATGAGGCCCGCACTGCGGGCAGTGATATTGCGCAGACTTTGTACGAAGAGAAAATGCGACAGCGCAGTGCAGACCACGCCCAGCACAATCAGCCACAGCAGGCTGGATCCTGAAAGCAATGCCATACCGCTAATACCCAGTGGCAGACACAACAACAGTACAACCAGGTTCTGCCAGAAGGCGACCTGAACGGCATTCAGCCCGTTAAGGGTTCGATTGATCAGCGCGAGCGTGGCAAACGTGATAGCCGACACAATACCCCAAAAGAGGCCTATCGTGCCATCATTGCTCAGGTCAATCGCGGGCGTCACCAGAATCAGGCCTGCAATCACCATGATTGCCAGCACCCAGTCCAGCAGCCTGACCTGATCTTTCAGAATCACGCGTTCAAGCAGCGTGATAAACGCGGGGAAGCTGGCAAAGCCCAGGGTGGCAATGGCAATGCCCCCTGTCTTGACGGCCATGAAAAAGGTGACCCAGTGAATGGCCAGAGAAAGACCGGAGCAGAGCAGGGAGACAACATGGCGCCGACTGATCCCACGCAGCAACGATGTCTTCAGGATCAGTGAAACCACCAGCAGGGCAAGCACCGCGAACAATGCCCGGCCAAACGTAATGGTCATTGGGGCGGCGTCTATGACGTGCCCCAGTACGCCAGTCAGTCCAAAAAATACGGCAGCGATATGGGCGCATGCCAGGCCTTGTTGCCGCGGTGTCATGATGCAGAAGCTTTTTACTCAAAGCTGTATTGTGTAGATCGGAATCACATTTGGCAAGTCATTCCGGCCGTTCAGCCAAAGCGAAAGCTCGATGCGGTAATGGATCCGAAGGCATGCTGTTCGTGGTAGGACAGGGTGGCCGGATCCTGACCGGCAGCACCAACCGCAACCATGAGCGGAATCAGGTGGTCTTCCTGCGCATGGGCCAGTCGGGCTGACGGTGCGTCTTCCCAATGCGCGAGGCGGCTTGCTCGCTCATCCGGTTTGCTTTGCATAATGGTCTGCTGCAGCCAGGCATCGAACTCGGCGGAAGGCTGAGCGCCGCGCTGATCCAGAAGTCGCAGATTATGGTAGCTCAGGCCGCTGCCAATGATCAGCACACCTTCATCGCGCAGGGGAGCCAGCAGGCTGCCCAATTGCAGGTGAAATTGCGGATCGTAATCCTTGCGAATGGAGAGTTGCACCATGGGAATGTCAGCTTTCGGAAAGGAGACAGCCATGGGAACGAAGGCCCCATGATCAAAACCTCGCAGCGCATCTTCTCTGACCGGCACATTGCCCGCCTGCAGCAGCGATTGCACGCGCGCAGCCAGCGCAGGGTCGCCCGGCGCAGGGTACTTTATTGAATAAGTATGCTCCGGGAAACCATAGTAGTCATAAAGCATGTCGGGCTGTGACCCGGTGCCGACTGTGATTTCGCTGGTGACCCAATGGGCAGAAACCATCAGAACAGCCTTGGGGACAGCCGGCAGTTCGGCTGGTAAGTGTTCAAGCGATTTGTTGAGTGTCGCATACATGGTGCGCCATTCATCAATCCAGGGCCATGGGCCCCCGCCGTGCGAAATAAAATAGACTGGCATTTTCATAATGACCTCTCAAATTAAGTTTGACCGGCTCGCAACGTGCCCTGATACAAAGGACTTTGACGAATGCAAAGGCGTTTGCGCCGGCCGCAATCCGCCGCGCCCATACCTGGGGCGTCATGACGGAAAAAGGAGAAACAGTGTGTAGCACTTTCTCCTGCAGACTTTTCGACGGTGACTCCGGACTGGCTGCCGCTTGCAGGAGAGCGTGCAACAGGCGCGGGCCTGTTGCAGATGATTGGTGCCGTTTTACAGCTTGCGGCGGTTATCGATACTGAAAGCGCCAGCACCTGCCGCGGCGATGAACAGGAAGATGAAGCTGTACAGTACGACAGTTTCGCCGCCATTCATCAGCGGAAAAAGGGCATTTCCCTGTGGCGCGTGCGCATAAAAATAGGCAACGGCGGTCATGCCAGAGGCGATGAACGCTGCAGGGCGTGTGAACAGGCCAAGAATCAGCAGAATACCGGCAACCAGTTCAATCATGCCTGCGATACCTGGCATGGAGAATGCCTGAAGCTGGTCGAACATTTCGATATGGGGCGCGTGGAAATACTTGGCGGTTCCGTGCAGCATCAGGGTGTAACCCGAAACGATACGAAGCAGTGCCAGGGCGTACGGGACAAGGTGGTCAGTTTTCATGAGTAATCCTTAAATGATCAGAAAAGTACCGATACGGCGGATGCCTGATATGACTGTATAGGGAATTGCAAAAAATCACAATTGAACGATCACGTGAGGTATCAGCATCGCATCGGATAATGTGTAAATCAGTTTAATCGTATTCTTTCAAGAAATAAATACTGATATTATTGATGGTACGTTTCCTGACAGGAAATGATCGCTGCGGCGTATTTGCGACGACATTGCATCAGATTCGGTCGAAACGCTCGTATTTTCGTCTTCGGGAGTGATAAGTGGATACCTTGCTGAGTATCAAAGTGTTCTGTGAAGTGGTCCGCGCGGGCAGTTTTGTCGCAGCGGCACGCAATCTTGGTCTGTCCAGCCCGATGGCAAGCAAACATGTCATGCATCTGGAGCAGCATCTGGGTGCGCGGCTGCTGCATCGTACCAGTCGCAGGCTGAGCCTGACAGAGGCGGGACAGCAGTACTATGACAAGTGTATTTATGCCATGGATATTCTGGATCAGGCTGAGGCGGCGGTAGACGAAGGCGCTGCTGAGCCCAAAGGGACGCTGCGTGTCACGGCGCCGGTATGGTTCGCAAGTGACCGCATTGCCAGCCTGCTGGTAGCGTATCAGGCCCGTTATCCCGGCGTGGTGCTGGATATGTATTTGACCAACAGCAAGGTTGAGCTTGCCGAAACCGGCA
Organism: Pseudomonadota bacterium; assembly: GCA_023422555.1. Taxonomy (GTDB): domain Bacteria; phylum Pseudomonadota; class Gammaproteobacteria; order Burkholderiales; family Burkholderiaceae_B; genus Advenella. Next base: position 9,852 of record JAFAGQ010000336.1, on the reverse strand, counting down.
TGGATCTGGCCATACGAGTGACACACGATCCCGAGCCGCAACTGATTGTTCGCAGAATCGGGCAGGTGCGACTGGTCCTGGTTTCCAGCCCGGCTTATCTGGACCGGGCAGGCTGGCCCGATAGCGTGACAGAGCTTGATCACTATGGCGCTGTCATGCCAAATTATCGCGATCGCAATGATTATGAGCTGCGAGGACCTGAAGGGCAGGTGACGATTCGTCCGCAGAGTCTCATGAAGCTGAGCGATACCACACTCAGCCGCAAACTGATCTGTGCCGGAATGGGCGTCGCTATGCTGCCCGAATGGACGGTAGAAGACGATATCAGACAGGGGCGCCTTGTGGAGCTGTTGCCTGATTATGAAAGCCCGCCACTGGATATTTATGCCAGTTATATCAGTCGCCAGTATCAGACGGCCAAGGTGCGCAGCTTTATCGATTTTTTTGCTGAGGCCATGGCTGAGCCTGCCGTCTCCCAGGGATCAGCGAAATAAGCGTTGTCGATAAAAATCGTGCGCTTAGGGTGTCGACGGCCAGTCTGCAGTTCTGGAGGAATTCAGTGGCGCAAGTGAACGCAGCGACTGAATCGCCTCTGCAATGACTGCGGCGCGATGGTCGCAAAGATAAAAATGGCCGCCCTCAAACACACGCAACTGAAATGATCCGGATGTCATTGACGACCAGTCTGCTGCCTGCTCAATGGTCAGTTCCGAGTCCTTGTTTCCGGCAAAGGCACTGAGAGGTATCGGCAACGTTGCGTTCAGGGACGATGGCAGGTAGGTTTCAATGAGCTGGTAGTCATTCCGGATGACGGGCAGCATCAGTTGGCGCCATTCTTCGGATTGCAGCAGTTGCGGTGGCGTGATTCCCAATGCCAGCAGTCTTTCACAAAAGACGGGGTCGGACGCAGAATGCAGTGTTCCTGCCTGGTTGTGCTGGGGTGCTTCCCTTGCAGATACGATCAGTCGTTCAGGCAATTGCATTTGTTTTTGCGCCAGCGCGAGACAAAGTTCGTGAGCGACAGCTGCTCCCATACTATGACCGAAAAGCACATACGGACGATCCAGAATGATCGGCATGACATGGACAAGTGCAGCGATGAGGTCCGACATTCGGCTGATCATCGGTTCGCCAAGGCGCTCCTGGCGACCGGGGTACTGTATGGCAACCAGTTCGATAGCGTCGGGCAGATGGTGGCTCCAGTCGCTGAAAAAACTGGCAGCCCCGCCGGCATGCGGCAGGCAGACGAGTCTGGCGGTTGCCTGGGGACGAGGTCGGAAAACGCGGAACCAGGGAGATTGTGTGGATTGTCGGGAAATGATCACGATGGTTTGCTCTCGCGTTGTTGCACCAGCGGTGCGATATGTTCCATAGCCAGCGGTTGCGTGTTCCGGGGGGCAATTTCCTGTGGTGCACCCAGTTCAGTGCCCAGATCAGTCCAGGCTTTCGCAGCGCTCAGTAAATATTGATTCAATGCGGTGTTCTGCCGGTTTTCCCGGATGGCCTGATGAAATCGCGACAAAGCGCTCGCCGCAGCCTGCGGCCAGATTCGAGCAAAAATGTCATTGTAGGACGCAGCCTCAGTGGTGCCGACGATAGTGCTGGCTGGCAATCCCAGCGATGGTTGTGTCGCGGACAGATCGAGTATCCCGTCGTCCCGGCGTTGCATCAGCATGCGCGGTTGCCACATGATCTGACCGTGACTGTCGAGCAGCGTCAAAGTGCCACCCTGTGTGCCCAGGGAAATCTGATGGAACAGATGCAGGTGGTTGTCTGGATCAGCAGGGTCGAACTGATTCTGAATGCGCAGTGTCAGCGGGAGCCCTGCAAGGCGCCCGGTCACGCAGGTCAGCGGCGTCGGATCGTCTGCGTCTGCTTGTTGTCGCGTGAATGTCCACGGGCGCAACCGACCCAGCGCTTTACCGAGTATGTCGATCAGGGGATACAGCACATGCACACTGCAGGCGGCATCGATGTACAGCGGCTGGCGTTGCGTAAGCAGGCTTCGGGCTGCATCAATGTAGCGGGCGACATTGGGAATGTCAGGATAGAAACCGTTGACCTGGTACTGACACTGGTTTTGTTTCGCAGCGAGCAGCAACTGGCCGACGTCATCATGGTGTACCGGCTGCTCCTGCAGGACATGGATGCCGCGCGCCAGCAGTGCTTTGGCCAGTCTTGTGCCGGCCCCACCCAGGATGGACGATCGCACCACAACACAGGCAGCCTGAATGTCATCGGGCAGTTCATCGACCGATGTGAAAAGGGGGACCTGGTAGCGCTGTGCACATTGCCGGGCAAACGCGCTTCCGCGGGCCAGAATGCCTGCCAGCTGGAACTCGTCAGGCAACCTCGCAATGGCGCTCAGATAGGTTTGTCCAAAGGTCGCGCCACAAACGACTACGCGCATCGGGCTGGTCGTCTGCGTCATAGCACCCCCTCTTCAACTGGGTTCATGCTGCCACTGCAGGGCGCAGTAAGGGTGGCGATCGTAAAGTCATCGATGCAACGATTTTCCTGCAGGGTTCGCAGTATTTGGCTCCAATCGAGTACCGTATCGGCGCGATAAACCCCTTGGGGCGGTGGGTCAGTGACAAGTCGGGAGGCTGCGTTCGCAGCCACTGCACCGCTCACGCGATAACTGTCCATTGCCTTGAGAATGGCACGTATTCGTTTGTGCGTGCCCGCTTGCGTCCCTTCCATTTCCAGGAGCAGCCTGTAGAAGGGCGTATGTCCGACCAGGTCCATTCTGGCCGTATCGACCAGGTCATCAACGGCCTGTTGCTGCAATTGCAGATAGTCCCGGGCGTCCACGGCGCTGGTCTGTACCCCCAGCCGGGTTCCCCAGCGTGCAATTACTTCAAGTGCACGCGTACTGGCCATGACGTTGCCCCACTGTAAGTCGCGCAATTGCAGCTCGCGCCCCAGCAACTCCAGTTCCTCGCTGAGCAAGGGTTGCACAGACACGCTTCCCGCGAAGCCGGGCAAGTCAGCCTGCGTATATGCGGCTATTGCATTTGTGATACGACTACCGTTTTTCCATATTGCGCCGGCACGACCAAAGCCCTGGTGCGTGCTTGCCAGCACGTCGATGGCGGCGGAGGCAGAGCAGGCCTCCCTTCCACCGGACCACCCGTGCAAGCCATACACGCTGTCAAACTGTGTTCTGGCCAGCCATCGCGGCAGTAATTCCGATAGTCCGGGATAAATCCCGGCAGAATGAATCACGCGTCGTGACGTAGACAGCGGGTTAGCCTGCAACTGATCCACCAGCAGTCGGCCGCCAAAGGCATCCACATAATCGGCGCCAGCATGGTCGGCCGCGCGCGCGACGCGATCGCCAATCAATGAGGACGGCCCGGCGGTGTTCAGAACCACAGAGCAGCCACTGCAAAATTGTGCGAGTGAGGCTTCGTCATAAACGTTCAGTTGGTGCCAGCGTACGCTCTTGTGTTCGTCGATATCACCAGGCGGATGCGTGTGATAGGCGGCCCGCAGCTCATAATGACCCTGTTCGCCGACAAGGCAAGCCAGCGCACCGGCGCCAACAGATCCGCTGGCGCCTGCGATTCCAATGACGGGCAGACTCACGCTGCCTCCCTGCGGAAGATATGTTCAAGCGCCACATCGACATGAGGCGGTTGCAGACAATTCAGATGGTTGCCGTCAATATTGTCAATGCGCACGTCTCCCAGCGCCAGTTCATTCCAGAAAGATCGCATGTCCGGTTGCAGCCCCGGCAGGAAGTGAAGGGCTTCGTCATCCAGCAGCAGATGCAGATCGCCAGCGAAGGCTTCTGGTTCATACAGGGAGACTGCCGCGAGACTGTGCTTGAAAATACGGAACTGATTTTCAATTTGCGCTTCCGGTACTTCCCACGCTTTGGTCGACATGGTAGCGACCAGTGCTGCACGACGTTCTGCGGCGGGAATATCGGCAAGTCGCGAGTAGCACTCTGCGACCGGCTTCAGCTCGCCGTTGAGCGACTGCAGCGACGCCGAAGGAATATGATCACCGTGTTGTTGACGCAGCTGTAAAAGTGCACGAGCCATGAGGGTGTCGTCGACATGGTGTCCGGCTGCGGAAATATCTGCACCCAGAAGTCCGCCAAAAGCGCGTTCCAGCAGAAGATCGTCATCGATGTGGTAGCGGAACCGGTCGCTGCTGATCGCGGTAACCGGGTCGACTTCCACACCAGCGTCCAGTAATGCGCGGGCGATCTCGGTTGCCAGCAGACCGCCCATGCAATAACCGATAAGATGTACGCGCGATGCGCCGAGGTTCGCCAGCAAGGCAGCGTATTCCGTGGCCAGGTCGCCAATCAGTCGTGCCGCAGGGCGTGCCAGATAGGCATTTGCGTCCGGCACCATGAGTCCCAGGATTTCGCCTGTGCGCGCCGGGGCCGATGCAAGCAGGGGCAGCAAGGCCCGGTAGGGTGCCAGTGTGCCGCTGCCATCGTGAACCAGAACATGAATGGTGTCCGAAGGCGACTTTGCCGGGACAAGTGACAATAAGGGCGAGGATGCAGGCGCTGAGGCTGCATCGCTGCTGTCTGTACTGTTCCGCAGGGCCGCCGCTGTCGCCGCGGCGGTGGGAACGCGCAACACTTCGCGCATCAGTCTGTCCCATTCCCAGTCTTTGGCCTCGGGCATCTGTTCACGCATTTTGGCGACGACCTGAGCAATGAGCAGGGAATCGCCACCGGATTGAAAGAAGTCATCGTTGCGACCCAGACCTGTTCTGCCGAGTGCGGTTTCCCAGATGGCGATCACGCGTTTTTCCAGTTCGTCCATCGGCTGCTCCGTTGCGGCTGCCATCATGGGCTGGTCGGCAACATGGACCCGTTGCTTCAGGGCGTTGCGATCGACCTTGCCATTGCGCGACAGCGGCAAGGCATGCAGCGCCTCCAGACGCAGTGGCAGCATATAGTCGGGCAGACGCTGCCTCAGATAGTCGCGGATTTGTGGCTCATAGGTGACTCTGCGCGTCTCGGGCATACGTACCACGAAGGCCACCTGCCCGACACTGGCGACAGCATCATCGGGGGAGGGATAAGTGCAAAGGATATCGCCCTGGGCTTCGGTAAACAGTCGCTGCCACTGCTCCCGGGTAAAGAATGTCTGGTCAAGCGCTTCACGCTCATCGGTGAATCCGGACAATCCCGTCTGAAACTCCATCGATGTCATCAGAGCGGCAATTTCGCGTGTTGCTTCAATAATGACCAGAGCGCATCCCGGTGCGCCCAGTTCTCGCAGTTGCGACAGGACGGTTGGTGCGTGGTGCGCATTATGCAGGACATTGGAGCAGACAATGACATCCCAGCTGGCAGCCTGCAGACCCTGGGATACGTAGTCCTGATTCAGATCGAACAGTCCGTAGCGTACCCAGGGATAATTGCCATGCCGTTCGCGAGCGGCATTCAGGAAAAAAGGTGAGACGTCGCTGTAAAGATAATCCACCGGATGGTCGGCCACAGCCGGGATCAGGGCGCGGCTGGTTCCTCCCACACCTGCTCCAATTTCAAGAATCCGCAATGGCCGCTGGCTGTCCCGCGATGGATTTCGGTTTTCTGCAATTTTCCTGACGGCAGCACATACCACGGCATTCATGCATCGGTTGACCAGGTTGTCGTTGTATGCGGCGACAGCGGTATCCAGTGTGCCTTGAGGAAACAGCAGATCCAGCGGGTCTACTTCGCCTCTCAATAAACCGGGCAGGTGGCCGCCTGACTCGCGCAGATATCGCAGCAGTTCACTACTGTAGTGTATTTTCTGTTCAAGCTGTTCCAGATGCGCCCAGCTTTGTTCAGCTTCGTGACTGACCGGTTCACGTAACAGTGTATAGGTGTTGCCTGCCTCATCGGATTGCAGCCACCCGCTGGCTGACAGATTGCGTAACCAGCGCCGGACCAGGCGATGATTGGATTCGACGGTACCTGTACCCGAGATGATTTCCTCAACACGATGGGACTGGCCAGCCTTCAGGAACAGGCCACACTTTCGGAATGCGGCGATCATGTTCAGTCTGGCGAGATCGTCGGCTGTATTGACCCATTGGACAAAGGCGTCACGATCCAGCGTGGCGACGCTCTGATCGCCCGCTGTTATCGCAGCCCCCGCAATGGCGGAATGGTCGGATTGATTCTCTGACGCAGGCACCACCGCCGCCTCGAAGAAGGCTGCCAGTTGTCTGTCCTGCATAGACTCTCCGCAAGCCAGAGCAACTGCCATACCAATATCGGGATGGGATTGCAGTGCGGCTTCGATTTCTCCGAGCTCGATCCTGTGGCCGCGGATTTTGACCTGATTGTCTTCTCTTCCAAGAAATTCGATGACGCCGTCGGGACGATATTTTCCCAGATCTCCCGTGCGGTACAGGCGTTCGCCGGAAACGGGATGCGTGATGAAGCGATCTTCTGTTCTTTCAGGATCATTCAGATAACCCTGGGCCAGGCCCATGCCGCCGATATACAGTTCGCCAGCCACCTGGTCCGGGCAAAGACGCATCATCGAATCCAGAACATGAAAAGTCTGGTTGGCCAGCGGGCGTCCGTAAGGGATACTGCGTGCGTCTGCTGCAACCGTCACGACATCGTGCCAGATTGACCAGATCCCCGCTTCCGTCGCACCGCCGAGACTGACGATACGCAGTCCGGGAATATGTGCTCGCATGGCGGCGGGCAGACCTACGGGGATCCAGTCGCCGGACAGCAGGGCGAGCCTGAGCGTGGACAGGCGGCGTTGCGGTTCGGATTCCAGGAATGTGGCCAGCATCTGCATTTGCGCCGGTACGGAGTTCCACACGGTGACGCCGCTTGCGGCAATGCATTCTGCCCAGTGCGAAGGATCTCGTCTGCGTTCCGGGTTCGGTAGTACTAGCGTGCCACCTGCGGCCAGGGTGCCGAAAATATCATAAACGGACAGGTCGAATGCCAGGTTCGCCAGACCCAGAATCCGATCGCCCGCATGCACGTCAAAACGCGCGTTGATATCTGCGATCGTGTTCAGGGCCGCAAGATGCGTCATCATGACGCCCTTGGGTTTGCCGGTAGTGCCAGATGTATAGATCACGTAAGCGAGCTGAGAGGCATCTACGTCAGCTGGCTTTATTGTCACAGCGCATGCATTGTCGAACGCAGGATCGTCGGCAGCAATGGCGGTGATATGTTGCGGCCATGCGTCGTGCAGTCCGGCGGTATCGGTCAGAACGTGATGAACGCCCGCATCCTGCAGGATATCGTTGCGCCGGGCTTGTGGCTGTTCCGTGTCCAGGGGAAGATAGGCGCCGCCGATATACAGAACACCCAGTACAGAGGCGATCTGATATCGTGTTTTATCCTGGGCAATTGCTACCAGATCGCCGGATTCGCAGCCGGTATCCAGCAATGCCTTTGCGATGGTACGAGTCTGCTGCAGCAATTGGCCGTAAGTGACGGGTCCCTGTGCGTCGATAAGTGCGATGGCATCGGGTTGTCGTTCAGCCTGTTCAAGAAATCCGTCCTGCAGTCGTCCCGCGGGCGGCGCAACGGCAGTGGCATTGCTCTGTTCTCTTACCTTTTGTGTGTGATCGGACAAAGCCAGCGGCTGCGTATCCTGCCAGGCGGATCCGGTGTCAGCGAGCGTGCACAGCAGCGTACTGAAGGCATCGAAGGCGTCTTCGACGACGCCTGGCGGAAACACGCCTTCACGGATATCCCAATTGACATACAGTACACCCGCCCGTTCTGCGACCTGGCAGTCCAGCCACACTTGCGGCGTCTGGGTAATACCATATCCCAGGCGGGCGCCCTGCATAAATTCGCCTTCGTCTTCGGCACCTGCTGCCGCGGAGTCCATGCCCAGTGTGCTCGTAAAGACAATGGGCAGTATGAAATCCCTTTGTTGCCTTTCTCTGGCCATTTCACGCAAAACGTCGATGCCCGAGAACGCTGCGTGTTCCATGTCTTCCCACAGTTGTTGCTGCAGTTGCGTTGCCCGCTCTTCAAACCGCGAGTTCTTCTGCTTGCGGATTTCCAGGACGCTGGTCGATGTAAAGTCGCCAATAATCCGGTTGATATCCGGATGAATCGCAGGGCGGTTCAGTACGGTGAGATTGAGGCAAAAGCCCGGATGCCTGGACCAGCGTGCAATGGTGTCGGCAAACGCCGCCAGGATTGCGCAGGTGGGTGTGGTGCGACGTTCGGCCGAGTGGCGGCTGAATGCCTGCCATTGTGCGGAAGAAAGTGTCATGGCGTGGCGCGAGAATCTGACCGCCTCCTGTGAGACAGGTCCATCCTGAACAGGAAGTTCGGGCGCACCCGGCATATCCGGGATGCGTGCCATCCAGTAATCGCGATCGCGTGCGAAATGCGCCCGTTGCGCGGGTTGTTCCCTTTGATGTCTGAGTGCGAGCATCGCGTCGCGAAAGGTCAGCCCGGTCGGTGGCAGCGGTGTCTCCGGGTTGCGATACAACTGATCGAGTTCGGCAAGCAGGATCTGTATGCTTACGAAATCGGCGATCAGCAGATCCAGCGACAGATGCAGGCGACTGAATGATTCACAGCGGCTGAGCCTGAGTTCATATAAGGGCCATTTGTGCGGGGTATAGCAGGTTTCCGACATCGTGGCGCGGGTTCGCTTCAGAGACGCCTGAACCGTCGCGTCGGGCAGATTGCGCAGGTCTTCGGTTTTCAGGGCCGGCAGACTGACGTCTTTCTGTACCTGCTGCCAGCCGTCCTGCGTGATGATAGCGCGCAGCATATCATGTCGGGCGATCAGACTGTGCCAGGCCTGCTGCAGCCGGGCCGGCTCCAAGTCGGGCATGTCAAGCTCCACGTAGCCATGACATCCCACACCTCCATAGGCATAGGCGGAACCTCGGCCGACCAGATAGGCAGCCTGCACATCAGTCAGAGGGAAGGGATCATACCTGTGTTGCGGGTCTTCACGAAAGGGCGTGGTCTGTTGCGACAATCGGGCAATCAGTTCCGCTTTGTGAGATTTGAGCAGTGCCTTGTGTTTGTCGGTCAGTGCGCCGGCAGGTGCGCGAAAGCGCAGCTGTTCGTTCTCTGTCCATAACAGTATACCCAGTGCATCCAGTTCGTTGATCAGTGAGTCGAGTGTCATAGTATTCCTTCTTCAAATGCAGGGTCTTGGATAGTGAGTCCGGCAGCGTCGGACTGGGCTTGCAGCCATTCCGCCTGCGCGGCGATTGTGGCGGTGGAGAACACCTGGCGCAAAGAAAAATGCACGTCGGTGAGGTTGCGCTGACGCACGGTTTCGACCAGACGCGTGGCGCGCAGACTGTCTCCGCCCAGCAGGAAAAAATCATCGTGACGGGAGATGCGGTCGCATCCCAATATTTCGCACCAGATCTCCGCCAATGCTGCTTCCAGATCGTTCTGCGGTGCTTCGTACCGGGAGTGAGGATTGAGCGAGTCCAGTTGTGCGGCAAGCGTTTTTCGATCGATTTTGCCGTTGCTGCTCAGTGGCAGGGCATCGAGTTCCAGCCAAAGGGTGGGCACCATGTAGTCGGGCACCAGGTTACGCAAATGCGTGCTCAGGGCATTCTGTTCAATGGGTTGGTCGGTCACGATGGCTGCGGCCAGTGCCGGTGGCTGTCCCACAACCATGGCCACGGCCTGGCGCACACTGGGGCAGGTGAGCAGCGCCGCTTCGATCTCACCCAGTTCGATGCGATGCCCGCGCAGCTTGATCTGATGATCCTGGCGCCCCAGAAACTCCAGGGTGCCATCGGGCCAGTAGCGTCCCATATCGCCAGTGCGGTACCAGCGCTGGTTGTTGTGCGAGACGAAGGCGGCCGCGGTACGCTGTTCATCGCCGCGGTAGCCGTTGGCCACGCCAGCGCCACCAA
>JAFAGQ010000242.1 GCA_023422555.1 Pseudomonadota bacterium | reverse complement strand
ACGTTACGTTGAAAGGATGCTAAAATAGCAGGCTAATTTGAGAACGGGTCACCAGAAACGATTCTGGCGGCTTTAAAAGTCTCAATACTAGTGCTCTATCAATGCGGGATCGGTGGCCAGGTAGTTTATATGGCACCATCCACGCCAGAGTGTAATCTGACAGGGTCGGTGGCCGAGTGGCTGAAGGCGCACGCTTGGAAAGCGTGTATACGGTAACGTATCGGGGGTTCGAATCCCCCCCAACCCGCCAGTGCTTATATGCAAATCCAATAAAATCAATAAGTTATAAACTGGATATTTTCCCTGGTTTGCCATAATGTGCCACTTTTTGACATGGTTTCGGCACAATTCGGGCACAGTCAAAATCCCCTAATCACTGCGGTATTTCCATATACTCCACTGGGTTAATTCGTCAGATTGGGGGTACATTTGAGGGTATCAACTTACACCCTCAGTAGAAGATACCCCCAGAGTGCCGGATTACGGCTGGTTGCGGTCGGTTTTGTCACGATTGCGTCACGTTTTATTACCCCGAATTAAAGTCACTGCTTTACCTGCGACCCGCATTTGCAGTCGGCGTTCACTTTCCATAAAACTTCGCGATCATTATCCTGTCCGCGTGACCCATCATTAGAAGTACGACTGATGATAATTCGTTCAAGTAGGCAAATGTGATGCAATAAATTTGTTGTGCAGGTACCCACAGATTAGGCGCAATTCGCAACATATATTGCTGTCTTCAATAAATTCCCTCCCATCATAATTTGAAATAAAGTGTAAAAATGAGAATAAATATTATTTGCTACTTTTTATAATAAAGGTAAATAACGGTTATTTAATGCAAAAATTAATTCTATATAAGGGGTGGGTGCAGCTCAAGGTCCACCGTGGTTGAGATGTCTGCGAATATAAATATATCGAACATATTTAACCCTGACAGGCTGATCAGAGTGGCTATTGCGGCTGAAGACGCCGAATTTCTATTTGATTCGATGCATGGCGAAGATGGCATGTCTTCACTGTCGGACTACACTGTACGATTGCTGCATCACTCCATGCAGGTGGATGTCAGAGCGATGCTTGGCAAGTCGTTGACATTGACCATCAATACTGCTGCATCACCGCGGCACATTAATGGTGTCATTGCCAGCTTCGCTTTGGTAGGCCAGGAAGGCGAGGCGGATCGTTACTTTGTGTACGAAACGCGTGTGGTGCCGTGGTTCTGGCTGGCGACCCATAAAAAAGAATTCCGCATCTATCAGAACCAGTCAGTGCCGCAGACGATCAGACAGGTTCTCTCACCCTATAGCTATACCTTTGAGTTCGATCTGGTAGAAAACTACGCGCCACGCGTTTATTGCGTGCAATATGACGAAACGGATTTCCAATTTGTCAGCCGTCTCTTGGAAGCCGAAGGCATTCATTATTATTTTCGTCATGAGCAGGAAAAACATACGCTTGTCATGAGTGACGAAATCCAGAATCACAAAACGGTGGACGGTTATGAGCACGTACCGTATTTCACCGAAGATAAACTTGCGTTGCCTCAACAGGACTACATGACGCATGTGGCGGTGTATCAGGACCTGAGGCCCGGGCAATACGTCACCAACGACTACGATTTCACCAAGCCGAAGGTAGATCTGGCAGCGCGTGAGCGAATCAAGCTGGAGCACGATCATAATCAGGCAGAAGTGTATGAGTGGCCCGGAGATTTTGTAGATGATCCGCTTGGTGAGCGCTATGCGCGCCAGCGTATGCAGGAGCAACACCATGTGCGGGATACTAGGACGTTGCGCAGCACGGCACGTGGCGTAGCTACAGGATCGTTATTCAATCTGGTGCGATGCCCTCGTACACATGAAAATCGCGAATATGTGGTGTTGAATACCCGCTATGATCTGAAAGAGAACAACTACCATTCAGTCAGTTCGCCCGAGGAGGCGGCAGTAAACGGTCGCCGCTGCTTGTTTGACCTGACTGTGCAATGTTCCTCTTTGCCATTCAGGCCGCCACGAGCTACGCGTAAGCCGCGCACTCAGGGTCCGCAGACAGCCGTGGTCGTTGGCCCGCAGGGCAAGGAAATCTGGACCAACGAATATGGTCAGGTCAAGGTACATTTTCACTGGGACCGGTACGATAAAAAAGACGAGAACAGTTCGTGCTGGATTCGGGTATCAAGCAATTGGGCCAGTGGCAGCTTCGGGGCAATCCAGGTGCCTCGCATTGGAGATGAGGTGATCGTGGATTTCCTGAATGGGGACCCCGATGCGCCGATAATCACAGGCCGGGTGTACAACGCGGCCATGATGCCGCCGTGGAAACTGCCAGAGAATGCGACACGGATGGGAATGCATTCTCGCTCGACACCGGACGGGACGTACAATACAGCAAACACTATACGCTTGGAAGATCAAATGGGACAGGAAGAGCTATTCCTACATGCCCAGAAAGATTTCCATACAGGTATTCGTAATAACTCAAATACGCATATCGGCGGTTATAAGCATACACAGATTAACAAAAACGAGACTAAACTCGTACTCGGATTATCTGTTACTCATTCCAATCTATCCTCGTCGTTGTCAGCTACGCAGGATGTTGTCATTTCTGCCGGCCAACGCAGCCGCATGTACGGCACAGCATCACGCGACTATTTCGCCCCATCGCGCTACTATGTGAATTATCGCGAGTTGTCCAGGTTAAATGATACTGTCGCCGACGGGAGGCAAGGGGCGCTCTATTTGACCAGTCGTGCCGACACCACTGTCCATTCGGGAGGTGATGTACAGGCTTTTGCTGAAGAGAGTGTGATGATGACCGCTAAAGCGGGGATGTCACTGGTTTCTCAAAAAGACATGAGGATAGATGCAGCCGGATCGCTGGTGCAATCAGCCGAAGACAGGACGATTATTACAGCTGAGGATGGACTGGTGCTGAAATGCGGGGAGGCACACTTGGTCTTGCGCCCCAACGGGGATATAGAAATGGTTGGGGGTAATATAAAAATTAACGGCACAACAATATGTCTAAATTAAGTTCTTTTTGGGCTCGCTCAGCTAGCCTGCTGGTTCTGACTTTCTCTATAAATGCTCACGCAAAGGATGCTGTTGAATTGGCGTGTTTTGGTGGGGGAGTTGATACCCAGGCAAGCCATGCATTGATCAGCTTAGGTCAAAACATTAGAGACAAAGTTACGACATTAACGTTACCTGCCGATTGTATAAAAACCATCAAGGCAGATGGAGGCCGATCATTGCCCAATCCGTACGTCGCGGCTTTGGAAACAGCAGCGGGCAATAAAACGACTATGCAATTTGCTCAGGATCTGGCCGCAATCGTTCATAATGCTTTCTCTAATGATACGCTTTCCAGGTCTATTACAGATCTCACGCTTACCACGTACATGCGGATCGCTTGTGGCAAGGAGCGAGCATGTGTAAAAGAACTGGTGCAACTGATACCGGATTTCCATCCCGAGAAAAGTCCCGTTTTTTGTGACTTTGCGAGCGAGCCCGATACCGCTGTCGTTGATTTTTTCGAAGCAGCGCGTTTTTCGCCTATGACCCTCGCATGCCTGCGGCACAGTACGGGAAACAAAGATACTTCCCTGTCGCCTCTGGATAGTTGGTTTAACGCATACGAGAGTTTGGGAGAAAGTAATGGAAGATAACTATAAGGTTCCATATAGTGAAGTGCCATTGCCCGCTGATATTGGCGATGGACCGTTCTTTACGGAGATGCCTGATCCCAATGCAGCGAAACTCTCAATCGCAAAAGTAGATGTTTTTAACAATCCAACCGAAAATGATTGGGTCGGAAAAATTCTCTATGGAAAAGCGGATTGCAGCGCATTTATAAGGGTGTCGGATATCGTCGGCCCTAATAGCTACAAGCGGGTGGTTAGGTATTTAACCATTCACCCTCGCGAGGACCTGCGAGACGACGTTCTGGTAATTGCATTTGTAGGACGAAAAAACGATGTCAATTCGCATTTGGTTAATAGCATCAGCACACCATCATTACTAACCAAAGCAGAAGGAGCAATAGGTACGATAGGTAGAGCTATCAGTCTTGCTAAGCCAACCGCTGAGAATGGCTCCATGTTTACGATCGACGGAAATTTCAAGATTGTCATGGCTCCCATTCAAGCGGACTATACGAGAGACTTTTGTGAGGCTGATGATTTTGTGGGAGGCCGGTATTCTCCTCGACCCGATAACCCCCAGTGGCCGATTGAATTTTTATTTAATAACGGTCATCAAAAATACATTGTATTTAACGGAGATGTCGGTAGAAATGTGCTGATATCCTGCGATATTGTGAATCCTGATCCAATTAATTCCACGATGCTTGAATTTAATATCTATGCATTCCAAATGCGCAAAGAGGAGTAATAATGCCCAAGGGAGCTGTACGAGTAGGGGATCTTGCATCGGGCCACGAATGCCATTTTCCGGCTACACCGAGTATCGAAGGATCGTCGGATGTCTTCATTAACGGCATTCCTGCCACAAAGCAGGGAGACGCATTTGCCGCTCACTCTTGCTCTAAATGCGATGAACCGGAACATGCCCGTAAACTTTCCGGGGGGTCGGGTTCAGTCTTCATCAACGGCAAACCGGCTGGGCGGGTAGGGGATCCAATATCTTGCGGCGGGACGGTGAGCGAAGGATCTGCGAATGTCCTTGTCGGGGATTAAATGGTCATTTCGCAAGGCCATGCTGCCGCAATCAATGATTGAAGGAGTGTCGCGCAGCGCTCAAGGCTGCAGACGCTTTGCTGGACGAAGCGTTTTCCCAATTGTAACTGTGATGAGACAGAGCAGGCGGAACAGTTCGATCGGGTCTGCCTTTAAGAATGAATCGGGTTTCAGTCAGCTTGCGCAGTCGGCCGTTGATAACCGTTGAAACGCAATAGATCTAACATTGTTAACCCAAGCGATAATCGGGCCGCTTCATTCTAATAATCGCTGGCTACTCACGCTCGCCAAATCTTTCCTCCAGGCGCTGCTTTAATTCGTTAACTGCAGCTTCACTGGGATCCTCGAACTGGTCGGTATGTGCTCTATCAGAAAGAGTTTCGCTCGATACTACAAATTCGGCGCCCTCTACCGCCTGGTTCGTGGCCAAATCAAAAGCGCGCCATACGACTGAGTCTCCATTTGATTCTTCTCTCAATGCGAAATTTTTATTTCCAATGTCAACTTTGATTTCGTTCATTTATAGTCTCCTTTGTTTATTTATCGTCTCGATTGTTTACATCTATATTAAGTCGCCCTCCAGGAATAATCAACCCGGATATGAAATCTATCGAATCGACCCGTACTGGGATTGCGAGTTCTCATATTCTTTCATATATAAAATAACGCGACACCTTATAAAATCGAGTTGTAAGAGCACGCTACGCTACTCAAGGAATCGACCATGAAATACATCGGCACTTGCCATTGTCAGGCAGTCAGATTCGAATTCAATGCTGACCTGAAGGAGATAATTGTCTGTGACTGTTCCTTGTGCTCCAAACGCGCGGCCAGGATGCTGGCCGTTGACAAAGAGACATTGCAGATTATTGCGGGGCGTGACGCGTTAACAGAATATCGCTGGAATACCCGAATTGCGCGCCATTACTTTTGCAGTAAATGTGGCATTTATGTTTTCCATCAGCGGAGAAGCAACCCGTTGGTGTGCGGTGTGAATGCCAATTGTGTTGATGGGTTGGATTTATCCAGTTTGCCGGTACGGCACGTAGATGGCCAAAGCACTTCTACGGTTCCACGGTCTGAATCCAAATCGCCAGAACGTCCTTATCGTGTGAACACGCGTATCGCTTTTTAAATATCCAGGGCAAATCAGGCATCAGTAATTGCTTCTCATAGGGGCCTGACATATGATCTGCCTATCTTCGCAAATAGCTTTTATTTCCCGAATCGTTATAGCAATATCTTCCTCCACGTGGCCCGGTACAATAGCTGCCAGAGCGACAAGAGCAAGATGATCCATCTTTTAATTCCGGTCTCTTACTACTACGCGAAACGAAGCCAAGGGCAGACGAGTTTCCGTGACCATGGACCGCAGAGCAGCTTTGTTTCGACCCGCTCACAGATCCATCATTGCATATGAAGGTTTCTCCCCGGCAATGAGAGATTCCGCCTTTTGAGCCCGAACACGGATAATTACGCGCATATGCTGCGGATGTTGCGAGACATAAAGAGATCAGCATCAGTAGGATGATTGAGAATGATTTCATCTTCTTTTTAACCTGGTAAGTTCTATTTCCAACCGATTCGCGATAGCGAGTAGAGCGCCATAATCGACGAACCTGCGAGCATGGTTTTATCAATCAATCCTTACATCTTAAAAAATTACCCATTTTAATCGCTATTTCACAGACGACCGTTCCGCGATCCGCATTCTGTTCAGCGCCATCGCTTCTTTGCTAGGTTTCCAATCGTTCCAGTATTCGTCAGGGATATTTGGGAAATCCTGGCGGCGCACCCCTTCATAGGTGGGTTTGTAATCACGCCGGCGCATTTCCTGGACAAGCTGGCAATGTCTCTTTGAAAGGTAGCCGAGGCGGGTGTAGAAAAAAAGAATGTGGCCGGCGCCGAGCGTGTACTGACTCGGCTGTTTTATGATTCCTCTTAATGATGCCTTTTCAGCCAGACGAAATACCCGAGGCAGTTCCCGGTATTCAGCCACCAAGTGCGGCCCCGAAAGTTCTTCTACTGGTATGCAATTGATTCGGGTCATGTTGAGCGGCGATTGCGAAAATTTCGGTTATTCGGTTAAGACACGATACCACAAGCTTCTGAAGTATCATGCTCGAATTATGCGCGTATACCCAACACAATAATGGGTATCCAGCAGACTGTGTCTTTTTACACCAATCTCATGACTAATGCTCACCATTACACGGAATCCGGTCTTACTAATGTATGGCTAACAAATGGATTCAAAGAGAGAGTGATAAACGGCGAGAAAGCCGTTTCAATTGCGGACGCTGATCAGCAACATGAAGTGATCGGGCGCACTTTAGCACGGAAGCCACATCTGACGGGTTCTGAGTTTCGGTTTTTGCGCAAAGAATTGGGTCTTTCACAATCACGTATTGGACAGATCGTAGGATCCTCTGAACAAACCGTGTCTTTATGGGAACGACGCGGCAAGATTCCAATTGCTACTCAACGACTAATTAAGTTTGTTTACTTGTCTCGCCTTGATGGAAATTCGGCGATTTGTGACGCATTGGATAGGATCATTGAGCTTGATGCGGAACCTGACCCTAATAGATTTGTCTTTGAAGAAACGCAGCGCGGCTGGAAATAAGCTGCGTGATTTTATTCGTCACATCATAGGATCAATATATACTGACTTATTACTAAGTTATAGAAGCCGTCTCCTCAGTTGATAGTCAAATGACTACTGTATCTCATATGCAAATTGATATTTCTGTGCTGCCGAAATACTGGCGCGATCGAATACTAGGCTTCTCTCAATCAGCTCAGAACGCAGACTCTAATAAAATCTCGTTAAAAAATATTCTATTCATGATACGAGATATGCCATATGCTCGACCAATTCACGGGAATAGCGCGGAGGCATGCATTACCGAGTGGAAGGGAACATGCTCTGCCAAACATTTGGCGACCTATGAGTTATTGAAGCTTGCAGGCTATAGTCCTAGATTCTGGATGGCCTCTTTTCGGATAGATTTTGATAGAGCATTTTTCTCCAAAGCGCTCAAACAGAGCAGTAGAGGAGTGACGGTTTACGATATCCATAATTACCTCACGTGCAGTTTTGGGGCAGATGAGTTAATCATAGACATTACGTTTCCACTTAGCCTGGAAAAATTCGGATTCCCCGTTACAAGAAATTGGAATGGAATAGAAGATTTTCTACTTTGCTGTGCGCCTGAAGAACGTGTGGAATTGAATGTAGATAAGGAGACTGATCTCCGCAAACGAATTTGGTTAAACAGATTGAATTCGGAGATGGCGATGCAATTGAGAGAACGTGCAATCGTCGAAATGATGGAAGTCGCGAGTGCTGCGACGTCATAGCCTGACATAATGAGGGTGTATAGGCTTCATGGCCGTGTTCGCCTTTTACTAGAGACACTGTGGTG
>JAFAGQ010000233.1 GCA_023422555.1 Pseudomonadota bacterium | reverse complement strand
ACAAAATGACAACAGCACCGACAGGACTGAAAGACCGGTTTGTCATTGAGCATCTTCCTGCTGCGTCAGCGCAGCCGGTGTATCTTTTTGATTTACCACACTTGCAATATCCGGAACAGCTCAACAGTGCGGTTGAACTGATAGACCGGCATGTGCAGGAAGGGCGGGGCGACAATATCGCGCTGCGCTGGGAAGAAGATGGTACACACAAACACATGACTTATGCCGCGCTGGCAGAATGGACGAACCAGCTGGCGCGTGTTCTGACCGAAGATCTGGGACTGGTGTCCGGCAATCGGCTGCTTTTGCGCGGACCCAATAACCTGGGTATGACCGGCGCACTTCTTGCATGCCTGAAGGCCGGGGTTGTGGCGGTGCCGACCATGCCGCTACTGCGGGCGCGGGAACTGGGTACCATCCTGAAAATAGCAAAAGCGCAGGCGGCCCTGTGCGATGCACGGTTGATTGAAGAACTGGAATATTGTCGCGATCCGAACAATCCCAATTTCTTCCCGGGCTTCAAAACAATCATGACTTTCGGCGGCGATTCGGCCGATTCCATGCAGGCGCGGGCGGCGGGCAAAAGCACCGCCGCTTATGACTCGCAGACTTTGCGCGATGACCCCTGCATAATCGCCTTCACCAGTGGCACTACCGGAAAGCCCAAGGGCTGCATTCATTTTCATCGAGATGTCCTGGCCATGTGCGACACCTTTTCCCGGGATGTTCTGCAAACGCGCGAAACTGATATTGCCTGCGGCACGCCGCCGCTGGCCTTTACCTTTGGTCTGGGCGGCCTGCTGTGCTTCCCGTTGCGCGCCGGCGCCTCGACCCTGCTGGTAGAAAAGCTGACGCCCGAGTCCTTTTTGCAGACCATCGCTGATCACAAGGTCACCATGACGTTCACGGCGCCCACGTTTTACCGGAAGATGGCAGAGCTGGCCGCCAATTACAACCTGGACTCGCTCAGAGTCTGCGTATCGGCTGGCGAAGCGCTGCCCGATGCGACCCGTCAGGTCTGGAAAAAAGCCAGCGGCATCAATATGACAGATGGCATCGGCGGCACGGAAATGATGCATGTGTACATATCCAGTACCGGCAATGACATTCGTGATGGCGCCATCGGCCGTGTCGTTCCTGGCTATCAGGCGAAGGTGGTGGATGACAACATGAATGAGGTGGCTCCCGGCACGCTGGGCCGGCTTGCCGTGCGCGGACCTACCGGCTGTCGATATCTGGACGATGATCGTCAGAGCCGTTACGTGAATCAGCAATGGAATCTGCCGGGCGATGCCTTTGTCATGGATGCCGATGGCTACTTCTACTATCGGGCTCGCGACGATGACATGATCGTATCCGCCGGCTACAACATTGCCGGTCCCGAAGTGGAAAGCGTGCTGATGACTCACGAAGCCGTGAACGATTGCGGGGTAGTAGGACGCAGCGACGCCGAGCGCGGCGCCATCGTCAAGGCATATATCGTGCTGAACGAGGGATTCGAACCCTCGGTCGAACTCATAAAGACCCTGCAGGATTACGTCAAACAGGAAGCTGCGCCGTATAAATATCCGCGCGAGATTGAATTCGTAACCCAGTTGCCGCGCACTGAAACCGGCAAGCTGCAACGATTTGTCCTGCGAAACATGACACAGGGCTAAATATGACACGTGTAATTAACGCGGACGGGTCGAACGCACTGACCCGACAGAAAGTATCAATGCACCAGTGGAGTGATCCGATAAATCAATCTATTTGAAAGATAAACCAATTCAGCAGAACTCAGTTCCCGTGATGGCACGGGACTTAACAGGAACCGGAAACAAGACATGGAAATATTGCAACCGTCAGACTGGACCAAACCCCGCGGCTATGCCAACGGCACCATGATCAGCGTGGAGGCGGGCAGTCGCCTGCTTTTTGTGGGTGGGCAGATTGGCTGGAACGGCCAGCAGCAATTCGTTTCTGACGATATGGGCGATCAGGTGCGCCAGACGCTGGAAAACATCGTGGCGGTCCTCAAGGAAGGGGGCGCCCAGCCCAGCGATATCGTGCGCATGAACTGGTTCGTCAAAGACAAACGCGAATATGTGGCGGCTTATCCCATGATCGGACAGCATTACCGGGACTTGATTGGCCGGCATTTTCCGGCCATGACCGCGGTGGAAGTGGCAGATCTGGTTGAAGACCGGGCGCGCGTCGAGATTGAGGTCACCGCCGTGGTGCGAGGAACCCAACAAACCTCGGATTGAAAGGGGCTTTTACCGCCTTTTACGCGGTCGGAGAGGTAAAATACCGGTTTGCCCATTGTCGGAGCGCTGCTTGCGCACCGACTCACCACCCCTGTAACGACCATGACCTCTCCTGCCCCTGTTTCCCTGGTACCCGACTGCACCATTTCGCCTGTCTCTGAAATTATCGAAGAGCTCAAGGCGGGGCGCATTGTTATTCTGGTTGACGAAGAGGATCGGGAAAACGAAGGAGATCTGCTTATGGCGGCAGATTTTGTCACGCCTGAAGCCATCAACTTCATGGTCACCCATGCGCGCGGGCTGGTTTGTCTGACTCTGACCGAAGACCGTTGCCGTCAGCTGGAGCTGCCATTGATGGCGTCGCGCAACGGCACCTCCTTTGGGACCAACTTTACCGTTTCCATTGAAGCCGCAGAGGGCGTGACTACCGGCATTTCTGCCGCCGACCGCGCCCGTACCATTCAGGCAGCTGTCGCCAAAAACGCCAAACCGCAGGATATCGTCAATCCCGGACATATCTTCCCGGTCCAGGCCGTTTCTGGTGGTGTGCTCATTCGTGCCGGGCATACCGAAGCCGGCTGTGACCTGACCGCCATGGCAGGTCTTACCCCGGCCGCGGTTATCTGTGAAATTCTCAAACCTGATGGCAGCATGGCGCGCCTGCCGGATCTGGTTACCTTCGCGAATGAACACAATCTGAAAATCGGCACCATTGCCGATCTGATCCAGTACCGCAGCGAAAACGAATCCATGATTCGTCGCCTGGGCAGCAAAACCCTGAAAACACCCTTTGGGCAATTTGAAGCCGTTTCCTATCAGGACAGCATGTCGGGCGCCGCACATATTGCGCTTGTACACGGCAATATCAATCCCGAGCAGGAAACGCTGGTTCGCGTACATGAGCCGGTTTCTGTCCTGGATCTGCTGGATCTGGAGCGCAAGGCGCACAGCTGGGGGGTCGCGCAGGCACTGGAAGCCATTTCTGCCAGTCCTGCCGGCGTGCTGGTTCTGCTCAATTGCCAGGGATCGCAGAGCGGCCTGATTGCCGCGCTGGAACAGTGGGGCGAGCCCGATGATGGTACTGCCCGCAAGGACGACCGCTACGATCTGCGCACTTATGGTATCGGGGCACAAATATTACGGGAACTGAACGTTGGGAAGATGCGTCTGCTTGCACTTCCACGTAAAATGCCAAGCATGACCGGTTATGCCCTGACCGTGACAGGTTACGAATCTTCTTCTGACCCCCGCTGAATTAAAAGGAATGGCTATGAAACCTTATACACTCGCCCCTGATCTGAATGGCGAAGGCCTGCACATCGGCATCGTGTGCGCGCGCTTCAATGAGGAAATCGGCTTTGCCGAGCTTGAAGCCTGCCTTGCCGAACTTGGCGAGCTGGGTGTGGACGAGCGCGACATTATGGTCGTTACCGTCCCTGGTGCTCTGGAAGTGGGTCTGACTCTTTCCCAGATGGCCGAAACCTACGAGTTTGATGCGCTCATCGCACTGGGTGCTGTTATCCGTGGTGAAACCTACCACTTCGAGATCGTCAGCAATGAAAGCAGTGCGGCCATCACCCGCGTAACGCTTGAAAGCCATGTTCCCATCGCCAATGGCATTCTGACGACAGAAGACGAAGAACAGGCCAAGGCACGTGCTGAACAGAAGGGCAAGGATTGCGCCCAGGTTGCCGTGGAAATGGCCAATCTGTCTGCTGCACTGGTGCCTGAATCAGAAGATGATGATGACGACTTCGACGATCTGGACGATGATGATGACGACGAAGACGATGAAACCGAAGAAATTCCACAGAAACCAAGGCGTTAGGACACGGCGTGGCACAGGACAATAAAACCATCTATCGTAGTGCGCGCCGCCGGGCGCGCGAGTTTGCCCTTCAGGGTATTTACGCCTGGCTGGTCAGTGGCGACACCGATCTGCGCGAGGCCGGGGCTATCGACGCCCATATCCAGGACAGCCCGGAATTTTCAAGCGCCGATCCCGTCTGGTTCAAAACACTGCTGCACGGCGTGTTTGCAGATGCACCTGCCTTGCGTGAGGCATTTGTGCCGTACATTGATCGACCTCTGGAAGAGCTGTCTCCCATTGAGCACGCCATTCTGCTCATCGGCAGCTATGAACTGATTCACCATGTTGATGTGCCATACAAGGTCGCCATCAACGAAGCCGTGGAACTGGCCAAAGAGTTTGGCGGAACCGACGGCTTCAAGTTCGTCAACGGTGTGCTGGACAAACTGGCGGCACGCGTCCGTTCACTTGAAGTCAATGCCGGGCGCTAAGCCGAGCCTGTTTTCTTCACACCTCCATGCCCGTCTATGCAGGGGCGTCTGCCGAATGGCCGTTAAGGCCGGTTCCGCAGACGCTGCCGCGCTTGCGCTCCACACGAGCCGGGTGCCCCTTAAGCCCAATCCTTCTCCGGAAACATTGAAGCAAAACCACTGGATTTACGGTTATGTCCGGCGAATTTGATCTCATCCGCAATTTTTTCACCCGGCCTGCAGACCTGATTGATATCGGCGTGGGCGACGACTGCGCGGTATTGCGGCCCTCGGCCAATACTTCGCTGGCCATCAGCAAAGATCTGCTGCTGGAAGGACGGCATTTCTTTGCCGACGTTGACCCTGAATCTCTGGGGCATAAAGCGCTGGCGGTCAACCTCTCGGATTTGGCCGCCATGGGTGCAAAACCCCGTGGATGTCTCCTGGGAATCGGACTCCCCACTTACGACGAGCCATGGCTGACGGCGTTTTCCAAAGGCTTTAATCGACTTGCCGATAAATACGCCTGCCCCCTGATTGGCGGCGACACCACCCGTAGTGAAACCGGCATCGTGATCAGCGTCACGGTGCTGGGTGAAGTGACGCCTCCTTATCTGGCCCGCGACAAGGCTCAGCCCGACGATGATATCTGGGTGTCGGGAACACTGGGTGCTGCAGACTGGGCATTGAAACTGCTGTTTCGTCAGAAGGCAGGGGAAACGCTGGACGATGTCCAGATGAAGACGCTGGCCGAGACCCGACGCGCGCTGGAATGGCCGGAACCCCGGGTTCCCCTTGGTCTGGCCCTGAGGCCGCACGCACACGCGATGATCGATATTTCTGACGGACTTTTACAGGATTTGAAACATATTTTGCGCGCAAGTGGCGTTGCTGCCGTATTGTATGAATCTTTAATGCCTGTTAATCTTAGCCTGCCGGAAGATAACCCTGAGCAGGTGCGCCAATCGGTGCTGGCCGGGGGCGATGTCTACGAACTGTGCTTCACCGCTCCCAGGACCGCCAGACTGGCAATAGAGGCCCTAGCTGACAGGCTTTCCGTTACCCTTACGCGTATCGGTCAGATCCATGCCGGACAGGGCTTACGCGTACTCGACGCCAGGCAGCAGGAAATTTCTGCGCCTGCCGAGGGTTTCGATCATTTTCGACCTGCCACCTGATGCGGGCCGAACCGAAGAAGTAATTGCATGATAGAAGATATTCATCCGCGAACTCTGCCCGATGCCGCCGCCAGCACACCTGACTTCAAGTCACAGTGGCCGACTTTCAGCTGGGTTCGTTCCAGTGTCCACCGCCTTTTTGCCTTCGGGTTCGGATCGGGGCTGATTCGTCCTGCCCCTGGAACCTGGGGTACCGTGCTGGCCTGGCTGCTATGGTGGCCCCTCAGCTTCGTGCTGGGTACCGATTTTTACATGGCCCTGTTCATACTGGCCTGCTTCGCCTACGGCGTCTATTGCTGCCACCGCGTTGCCCAGGAAATGCATGTTGACGATCATGGCGGCATCGTCTGGGACGAAATCGTCGCCTTCTGGGCCGTCCTTCTCCTGGTTGCACCTATGAATCTGGGCTGGCAACTGGTCGCCTTCATCCTGTTTCGATTCTTCGACATCGTCAAACCACCCCCCATCGGTTATTTTGACCGTACGCTTAAAAACGGCTTCGGGGTCATGTGGGATGATGTCGTTGCGGCAGCTTACACGCTGTTCATCATGGCATTGGCAACAAGGATATTGGGGTAAATATGTCGGAATTACAAAGTGCGCAGTGGCAGGTCGCGGCCGATCTGGGTGAATCATTAAAAAAGAAAAGCTGGCTTCTGGGCATTGCCGAATCGTGCACAGGTGGTTTGCTGGCCGGTGCTGTGACCGCCATTCCCGGCTCCAGTCAGTGGTTTGATCGGGGATTCGTAACCTATACGAATGAAGCCAAAATGGACATGCTGGGTGTTAACCAGTCGGCACTGGACAAATTTGGTGCCGTGAGTGAAGAAGTGGCCATTGAAATGGCAGAAGGGGTGCTGAGCAATGCGCCCCTGTCCACCTGCGCCGTGAGCACCACCGGTATTGCCGGGCCGGATGGTGGCACAGAAAATAAACCGGTAGGCCTGGTCTGCTTTGCCGTGTCCTACCGCAAGGGTGACGGCATTGTCACGCTGCCGTTCTCACAGAATTTCGTCGGGGACCGTCATCAGGTCCGCGTGCAGGCCGTTATCTATGCCATGGAAATCACCCGTCGAATCATCGACGAGAATTGATTTCCTGATAGATAGTTAAATCCCGCGTGCCTTGTTGATCTGATCCCGCGTATCGCGTGCCACATTGGCAGCGGCTTCCTGCCAGTCTTCATCTGAACTCGCGTACAGGATGGCGCGCGATGAATTGATCATCATGCCTGTCCCGTCGGTGGTGCGACCTGCCTTTACCGTTTCCTCGATATCTCCGCCCTGAGCGCCAATGCCCGGTACCAGAAGCGGCATACTATCGCCGACGCGTTCGCGCACTCGTGCCAGTTCTTCGGGGAACGTGGCGCCGACCACCAGACCGCACTGACCGTGCTCATTCCATTTTTCTGCCACCATGCTGGCCACATGCAGGTACAGTGGCTCGCCGCTGGAGGATTCGACGAACTGCAGATCGGAGCCACCGGGATTGGACGTGCGGCACAGAATGATAATGCCCCGATCCTTCCATGCCAGGTATGGCTCAATGGAATCGTATCCCATGTAAGGACTGACCGTCACCGCATCTGCCTTGTAACGCTCGTATGCTTCACGGGCATAATGCTCCGCAGTCGTGCCGATATCGCCGCGTTTGGCATCCAGCACGATGGGCAGGTGAGGGTAGGTTTTGTGAATATAGGTACACAGTTCTGATAACTGCTCTTCTGCACCCTGTGAAGCAAAATAGGCGATTTGTGGTTTGAAACCGCAAGCGTAGGGGGCGGCCGCATCGACTATGCCCTTGCAAAAATCATACGTGGCTTGCCGGTCCTGTTTCATGCTGACGGGCAGTCTTTCGGGATCCGGGTCCAGGCCAACCATCAGAAGGGAGTTCTGGCTTTGCCAGGCGGATTGCAGTTTTTCTATAAATGTCATTGAAGCTTAATGTGAGAACAGTCGAACAAGGAGCAGACCCAGCCAGACCAGGCCGGCGAAAGAAATGACCATCATGACGGCAGCGCTGGCGATATCCTTGGTCTGGCCG
>JAFAGQ010000202.1 GCA_023422555.1 Pseudomonadota bacterium | reverse complement strand
CCGACAGAAATGCCAGCCACCAGAAACGGAACTGCTTGCCTTTATCCCTGTCTGGATAATTACCCTGTAGTACACTCAGGTGAAAAATAACACACAAGCCTGTGTTCCATAACTTCGGAAAACCATGACGAAAACCCTGATTATCGCTGAGAAACCTTCAGTTGCGCTTGATATTTCTCGCGCATTGGGTGGTATGCACCGTGAAGGCGACTACTTTGAGAACGACCAGTATGTCTTGTCGTCCAGCGTAGGGCATTTGCTTACCCTGACCAATCCTGACGACGTCGTGCGCGGAAAATGGTCGTTCAATCACCTGCCGGCCATTCCGGCAAAAGCGTTCGACCTGAAACCGTCGGACAAGAAAGCCACCGACAGGCTCAAAATGCTTGTCAAACTGCTCAAGCGCAAAGACGTGAGCGCCATCATCAACGCCTGCGATGCCGGGCGTGAGGGTGAACTCATCTTCCGCTACATCATCCAGTATTCGGGCGTCAACAAGCCCATTAAACGGCTCTGGCTGCAGTCCATGACGCGCAATGCCATCATCGAAGCCTTCAACAACCTGCGCGATGACAGTGTCATGAAACCGCTGGAGGCGGCCGCACGCTCCCGCGCCGAGGCTGACTGGCTTATCGGGATCAACGGCACGCGTGCCATGACGGCCTTCAACAGCAAGGATGGTGGCTTCTTCAAAACGCCTATCGGTCGCGTGCAGACACCGACACTGGCGATTGTTTTTGAACGCGAAGAAAAAATCCGCCAGTTCAAACCCAGGGACTACTGGGAAGTGCATGCCACTTTCGTGGCCGCGGGTGGTCTGTATGAAGGCCGCTGGTTTGACCCGGCTTTCCGCAAGGACGAAACCGACCCCGAGAAAAAGGACAACCGTCTCTGGTCTGCGGCCAGCGCCCAGTCTGTGGTCGTGGCCTGCCGTGGCAAGAACGGCACGGTCACCGAAGAGTCCAAGCCATCCACACAAATGTCGCCTGGCCTGTTCGATCTGACCTCTCTGCAACGCGAGGCCAACTCCCGTTTCGGCTTTACGGCCAAAACCACACTGGCACTGGCGCAAAGCCTATACGAGCGGCATAAGGCTCTGACCTACCCGCGTACCGATTCGCGCTACCTGCCCGAAGACTACCTGGGCACGGTCAAACAGACGTTTGAGGCCATTACCGGTGCCGACTCGACACTGGCACGTCGCAATGCGCCTTTTGCCAAAAAAATCCTGCAAAACAGCTGGATCAAACCCAACAAGCGCATTTTCGACAACAAGAAAATCTCGGATCACTTCGCCATCATTCCTACCCTTCAGGTGCCAAAGGAATTGAGCGAAGCCGAAGGCAAACTCTACGATCTGGTCACCAAACGGTTCATGGCGGTCTTTTTCCCGCCTGCAGAGTTCCGGGTCACAACCCGCGTCACTATCGTGGCCAGCCATCACTTCAAAACCGAAGGTAAAGTCCTGGTCAAACCAGGCTGGCTGGAAATCTACGGCCGTGAGAATCAGGAAAGTGATGCCACCCTGGTGCCCGTTGCCGATAACGAGACCGTCAAAACCGAAGATATCGAGGCCAGGGAACTGGTCACGCGGCCGCCCGCCCGCTACACCGAGGCCACGCTGCTGTCTGCCATGGAAGGCGCCGGCAAACTGGTGGACGATGACGAACTGCGCGAAGCCATGTCGGAGCGCGGCCTGGGTACGCCAGCCACGCGCGCGACCATCATTGAAGGTCTGCTGAACGAACAATACCTCAGGCGCGAAGGACGGGAACTCATTCCTACCGCCAAGGCGCGCCAGCTCATGACATTGCTGGTCGGCCTGAACGTACGCGAACTCACATCGCCCGAACTGACAGGCGAATGGGAGCACAAGCTCAAGCAAATGGAGCAGGGCCTGCTGGACCGGGCCGCCTTCATGCGCGAAATTGCCCAGAGTACGCAGATCATCGTCAAACGAGCCAAGGAATACGAACAGGATACGGTGCCCGGCGACTACGCCACCCTTTCCACGCCGTGCCCTGCTTGCGGCGGTGTGGTCAAGGAAAACTACCGTCGTTACGCCTGCACCAACTGCGATTTCTCCATTACCAAACACCCTGGTGGCCGCACTTTCGAGATTCCCGAAGTCGAAGAACTGCTTCAGAACAAAACCCTGGGGCCGCTCAACGGCTTTATCAGCAAAATGGGCCGTCCGTTTTCGGCCATTTTGCGCATCACGCCTGAGAACAAGCTGGAATTCGATTTCGGCCAGTCTGACGATGACAACAGCGAGCCACTAGACGTGTCCCAGCTCACCCCTGTCGGGCATTGCCCCAAATGCAGTGGCAACGTCTATGACACGGGCATGAGTTACGTGTGCGAAAACACCGTTGGTGAGAAAAAGAGCTGCGACTTCAAGTCTGGTCGCGTCATCCTGCAGCAGGAAATTGACCACGAGCAAATGGGCAAACTGCTGACCCAGGGCAAGACCGACCTGCTTGATGGGTTTGTCTCCAATCGGACCAACCGCAAGTTCAAAGCGTACCTTGCCATGTCGAAAGCGGGTAAAATAGAGTTTGAATTTGAGCCCCGCCCTGCGAAAGCGGCAAAAACGGCGTCGAAATCGGCAACGAAAGCCGCCACAAAGACAGCCAGCAAGTCTGCCGCAAAAAGCGCAGGATCAGCAGAGCAGGACGCAGCGGAAGGCACCAAGGCAGTCAAAAAGGCAGCGAAAAAAGCCGTCCGTAAAACTGCCGGCAAATCCGCCACCAAATCGGCAGCCAAAAAAGCCGCAGTGAAGAAAACCGCCGCCAAAAAGGCCGCGAGCAAAACCGCCGGCAAACAGTCAGCCGAATCCGCCAACCCGGACGACACCGAGCCGGCATTTTAGGTCCCCCCGCGCTTCAGACCGGGGGCGCATGTACACAATGAACACTTTAATTCAGAAATACAACATCCCCGGTCCGCGCTACACCAGCTACCCGACCGTCCCTTACTGGGAAGAAGACAGCTTCAACCCGGAGGCGTATCTGCAGACCGTCAGACGCAGCTTTGCGGAATCCAATGCCAAGGAAGGCATCAGCCTGTACATCCATCTGCCATTCTGTGAGGTGCTCTGTACCTTCTGCGCCTGTCATAAGCGCATTACCAAAAAGCACAGTGTCGAAGAACCCTACATCGACGCCGTTCTCAAAGAATGGGACATGTACTGTAAGCTGCTGGGTGACAAACCAGTCATCCGGGAAATCCACCTGGGTGGCGGCACACCGACCTTCTTCAGCAGTGCCAATCTGCAGCGCCTGCTCGGCGGCATTCTGGACAGTGCCATTGTCCATGAGCATCACGAATTCAGCTTCGAAGGGCACCCCAACAATACGCGCAAGGAACACCTGCAAGCACTTTACGATCTGGGCTTTCGCCGGGTCAGCTATGGCGTGCAGGATTACGACCCCGTCGTGCAAAAAGCCATTCATCGCATTCAGCCTTACGAGAACGTGCTGAATGTGACACAACTGGCCCGCGACATCGGCTATACCAGCGTCAGCCATGATCTGATCTTTGGACTGCCCTTCCAGACCTGGGAGGCCATGGAGTCCACGATCAAGCGCACCATTGCGCTCAAACCCGACCGCCTGGCTTTCTATTCCTACGCGCATGTCCCCTGGATCAAGGGTAACGGTCAGCGTGGTTTCGATGAAAACGATCTGCCTTCGGGCGAGCAGAAGCGCGCTCTGTACGAAAACGGCAAACGCCTGCTGGAAGAGCTGGGCTACGTAGAAATCGGCATGGACCACTTCTCCCTGCCTTCGGACACGCTGTATCAGGCCATGCTGAACAAGGACCTGCACCGCAATTTCATGGGCTACACGGCCTCTTCCACCCAGCTCATGATTGGTCTGGGCGTCTCGGCCATCAGTGACACCTGGTATGCCTTTGCGCAGAACGAAAAAGTACTTGAAGATTATTACGCCCGCGTGGAAAGCGGCAAGCTGCCTTTGTTCCGCGGCCACCTGCTGAACAACGAAGACCTTGTCATTCGTCGCCACATCCTGAATCTGATGTGTCAGCTGCAGACGCGCTGGACAGACCCGGCCATGCAGTTCCCGGAACTGCCCGAGGTTCTCGCGCGACTGGAAGAAATGGAGAAAGACGGCCTGATCGTCATTCGCGATGACGGCATCGACATTACGGAAGCCGGCCGCACATTCGCACGCAATATCTGTATGGCCTTTGATCTGCGCATGCTAAGGCATCAGCCGAATGCGCGAATCTTCTCGATGACGGTGTAAGCGTTCATTGATATCACCGATTGCCGAACCATGACCCTGATACCCGAAATCAAGCCACAACAGTCGATTGAACTGCTCAAGGAACTGCATATCCTGACGCGCGACGGCAAAATCAACCAGGACACGCGTCGCAAGCTCAAGCAGGTCTATCACCTGTACCAGTTCATCGAACCACTGATGAAATCCGTGCTGGATGAAAAGCAGTCACTCTCCCTGGTTGACCATGGCGCAGGTAAATCCTACCTGGGCTTTATCCTTTACGACCTCTTGTTGAAAGAACACGACAGTGCCACCGTCTATGGCATTGAATCACGCCCCGATCTGGTGGAAAAATCCGAAGCACTGGCTCGCAGACTGGGATTCAAAGGCATGCAGTTCAAGGACATGACCGTTGAACAATCCATTTCCTCAGCTGATCTGCCGGAAAAAATCGATATCGTGACGGCCCTGCACGCCTGCAATACGGCAACAGACGACGCCATTCGTTTTGCCCTTGCCCGCGATGCCCGTTACATTGTGCTCGTACCCTGCTGCCAGGCCGAAGTCGCTGCTGCGCTGCGCGCCACCAAGGGCAATACGCTGGGCAAAACGCCACTATCCGAGTTATGGCGCCATCCGCTGCATACGCGGGAATTTGGCAGCCAGATCACAAATGTGTTGCGTTGCCTGCAGCTGGAAGCCCGCGGATATCAGGTCACGGTGACTGAACTGGTGGGATGGGAGCATTCCATGAAAAACGAACTGATCATCGCCCGTAAAACCGGTGGCTTCAAAAAAAGCGCTCGCGAGCGCCAGCTGGCGATTCTGAAGGAATGCCACCTGGAAGCTCTGCAGGAGCGCTTCGCCTATTAAGGCCGGGGTCTACGGCCTTCTGCAAGGCTATTCCGCCGGGAAAACCGGCTCACCCAGATTCTGCATCAGGCGATTGGCCCAGCCGAACACGGAAACAGAGTGAATCAGATCCAGCATCTGCACTTCGTCGAACCCCTGTTCTTTCAGGACCTGCAGATTGTCTGCATCAAATCCGGCCACATCACGCGTCAGCGCCGTAGCCACCTCGATGACGGCAGCATCACGGTCATTTTTTGCAGCCGTTGCAGGATCTACAAAAACGTCATGCACAATCTCATTGCGCTTGGCCAGTTGCTCAAAACGCTGGGCATGAACCGATGCGCAATACACGCAGCCATTGATACGCGACACCGTCAGAGCACCCAGTTCACGATCCGCGCGATTCAGGCCGCCGGGCGCATACATGATGGCGTTATAGGTATACGAACGCTTATCCAGAATATGCGGCTCATGGACCAGCAGCAGATAATAGTCTGAGGTCTTGGCCTGCGGATGACTGGCTTCAAGCACCTTGTTCTGTTCCGGCGTTGCCGCATTCGCATCCACCACATCCAGCCATGCCTTCCAGCCCAGTGTCTGGTTGGTAAATCCATTGGTTTTGATGATATCGCTCATGCTGCCTGCTCCAGTTTCTGCATTGCCTTCAATCCTGCCACCAGTCGAATCTGATACGCCAGAAATCCGATCAGCTGGCCAAGCACCACCACGTCCTGCGTAGACATGCCTGAATCCTTCAGCGTCAACAGTGCCGCCTGGTTACCTTCGATAGGGTTCAGCATCAGCTTCCTGGTAAATTGCAGCGCACTGTTCAGTTCACATTTGAGAATCGCTTCTTCGTTATCCTCAATCACAATCTGCACCAGATTTTCATCGATGCCTGCCAGCAAAGCCTGTTCGGTATAGTGCGTGGTCAGCTCATCACATTTCATCAGACTGCTCGCATAAAGCGCGACCAGCCAGCGATCCTTGAGGGGAAGATGCAGATCCGCAGAAAACAGGGCCTCATAACTGGCCTGCGTACCGGATTTCACTTTCTCCCTGAACTGCCGCGCCTGCCAGGTTTTGCTCTCTGGCTTCAGATTGAGCAGTGTATCGATCAGATCGATTGACTCTGCACTTTGCATGATATTTCCTTTCGCTTGTTGCTCTTCATAATGATGACATGTGTCATCCGAACATTCTAACGGACTGGCAAAAAAATGTGGTCCTGCTGCGGGGGGTGGCGGTGTATTGCGGTCGGGAAAAAGACGTTGCGCAAATGGTCAATTTCTTCACTCCAGACAATGATAATGATTGAGTCTGCCTATTTCGGTTTTGATAATGCCAATCACAGCCTTCTGTCGCGCTCGGGTAAAGCGGGCCTCCACAGACGACACGCTGATTGCGTAACGCGGACACCCCTGGTTATCAGCGATGGCCACCCCCACGCCAAGCACTCCTTGAACCGCGGCATTGCCCACAACAGACCAGCCGCGCTCTCTTGTCCCCTTGATTAATAACTTCAATTTATTCACGGTAATTCCACCAAATCGATGCAGCTGCTGCGCATTTTCTGCAAGGATGCGTTCCCGCTCGTCTTCGGCCAGATGGGAAAGCAGGGCCAGGCCTGCGGCGCCCACGCCCATTGGCTGCTTGTGATTGATCTGAATGGACAATACCTGCAGCGGATACGAACCAATTTCCCGATGAATGCAGAGGGAGTCGGCATTATCCTGCCGGATCAGAAACGAGGAATCACCTGTCTTCTCGCTGATTTTTATAAGCACATCCCTCAGTTCATCGAGTTCATAACCGACCTCTGACAAGTTCCGCCATTTTTCAGGATTGTAAATGTATCGGCCTGATTTGCCGTCTTCTGAAATATAACCGTGATTAAGCAGAACGCTGACAAAACGGTACACGCTAGGGCGCGCGATTCCGGCCTTCACTGCGATTTCAGCAATCTTAAGTCCGGATGGCCCAGCGCGGCTCAACGCTTGAAGAATAGTCAGCCCACGCACCAACGTTTTCGGCTCGTCTTTATATTTCATCACTCCTCCATGTGTCCAAATGTTGGACAAATACATTTTGCCATAGCCTGCGACCTGACTAGAATTCACTCGCATGACAACTGAATTCAGCGCAAAAAATAACTCACGATATACAACGGATGATTCACAACACAAGACTGGAGACAATATGAAAACAGCATTTTTCAGAGTAACTACGCTTTCCATTGCACTGCTTGCTTGCAATGCGGCCATGGCAGATGAATACCCGAGCAGACCCGTCAGCCTGGTCGTCGGCTATTCCGCTGGTGGCGCGACCGACATCCTGGCAAGGCTGGTCGCAAAAGGACTGTCCAGCGAACTGGGTCAAACCTTTGTGGTAGAAAACAAACCCGGCGCCAACAGCAATATTGGAACCGAGTATGTTGCCCGCGCAAAAAATGACGGCTATACCCTGCTGGTCGGAAGTATTGCAAACACGATCAACCGGTCGCTATACAAGAAACTCAACTACGACTATCTCAAGGGTTTTCGCAGTGTCGGTTTTATCGCCTCCATCGGCAATGTCCTGGTCGTCAACCCAAAGACGAACATCAAGTCTGTCGATGAATACGTCTCCTACGCGAAGCAGAATCCAGGAAAGCTGACCTGCGCATCGTCAGGTATTGGTTCCTCCATCCATATGTCATGTGAATTATTCAAAGTACTCACCGACACCAAAATTCTGCATATTCCTTACAAAGGCAGTGGGCCCGCCGTCAATGATCTGCTTGGCGCCCAGGTCGACTCCATGTTCGATAACATACCTTCATCTGTCGGCAGGATCAAGGCAGGCAGTCTGACACCGCTGGCCGTCACCACAGAAAAGCGCGATCCCGCGCTGCCCGATGTTCCTACGTTCAAGGAAAAGGGCATCGACCATTTCCTGGTCAGTTCCTGGTTTTCAATCGTCGCTCCCAAAGGTACCGATGACGCTATCGTCAGCAAACTGAACAAGGCATTGAACAAGGTCATCGATTCGCCTGAAGTCAAAGAAGCTTTTGCCAAAAATGGCTTCAACCCGACAACCGAAGACAACACGCCCCAATATCTGGACAAATTTACTCAGGATGAAATAAGCAGATGGGAAAAAGTAGTGCGCGAAGCCAATCTGAGCGCCAATTGAAGAAGGTGAAACAAAGATGTACCCAATTGATTTTTTCTACCGAGCCGCAACGCGCTACCCCGAAAGAATTGCCATAGAATCCCGCGATGTCACGGTCACCTATGCGGCACTTGCTGAACGGGTAAAGGCGCTTGCATGCGCCATCCAGCAACTGGACAGCGAGGCTGGCTCAAGAATCGGCCTTTGCGCCGGCAACGCTGTCTCTTATGTCGTCACGATGCTTGCCATCATGGCTGCAGGCAAGGTTTGGGTGCCGCTGAATTATCGCAGCACCGCCTCTGAAATAAAGAGGATCACAGATGTCATCAAACCGTCAATCATCTTTCAGGATGAGCATGGCGCCGGCGTCACTCAGGAACTGTCAGATGCGCGACTCATCAATCTGGATGAAACGGAATCATTGATAGCACAGTATCGGGGGCAGACGCCGGTGAGCCATGCTTTCAGTGCGGATGACATTCAGGCGATCAAATTTACCGGCGGTACGACCGGGATGCCCAAAGGGGTCATGCAACCCTACCGCGCATGGCGCGCAGTCATCATTAATCAAATTCACGGCTGGCAAATTACCGAGGCAGACAGGTTCGTGATCTGCGCACCAATCAGCCATGGCACGGGAACTTATGTGCTGCCATTACTGGCCCAGGGTGGTTGTCTGGTATTGTCCGCTACGTCAGACGCAAACGATATTCTGCATGCATTCAGGGAACAGCGTGGCACCATGACTTTCATGCCCCCTACCCTGATCTATAAACTGATGGCGGCGGCAAGCTCAGGCGCCGAAGACTTCCCTTCGTTGCGCCTTTTGATCTACGGCGGCGCAGGCATGCCATCTGAAAAAATTTCTGCTGCACAGTCCTTTTTTGGCGATGTCCTTGCTACAACCTACGGCCAGACGGAAGCCCCGCAAATTGCCACGCTGATTGGCCCGCAGGAAC
Organism: Pseudomonadota bacterium; assembly: GCA_023422555.1. Taxonomy (GTDB): domain Bacteria; phylum Pseudomonadota; class Gammaproteobacteria; order Burkholderiales; family Burkholderiaceae_B; genus Advenella. The sequence continues at coordinate 12,221 of JAFAGQ010000202.1, read as the reverse complement.
TTGCGCAAGCACAATACCGTGCCTCGGTGGGACGCGCCAGCTGGCTGACCGATATTGCAATTGTGGATAAGGAAATGAATCCATTGCCACAAGGTGAGGCCGGCGAGATATTGATCCGCGGCGATCTGGTGATGACGGGATACTGGCAGCTGCCTGAGAAGACCACCGAAACCATCACGGACGGCTGGCTTCACACGGGTGATGTCGGCTACATGGATGACAAGGGCTTTATTTTCATCAAGGACAGGATTCGCGATGTCATTATCACCGGCGGCTTCAATGTGTATCCGATAGACGTGGAAAACGCATTGTCACAACACCCTGCCGTACACGAGGTTGCCGTGTTTGGTATGACAGATGAAAAATGGGGAGAATCTGTAAACGCGGCGGTACAGCTGCGCGCCTCATGTACAGCGACGGCACAGGAACTCCAGGCCTTCGCCCGCGAGAAACTCGGTCCGGTCCACACACCGAAACACATCTATTTCTTCCAGAACCTGCCACGATCTCCGGTAGGAAAGGTGCTTAAAAAAACCATTCAGGAACAGATTCTGTCAGACGCATCCGACGCGACCGTGACATCACAATTGTAAAAAGGACAAACCATGACAAAACCGACTACAGAGCTATGTGCACATACCCTGACCGGTATGAACTATCGAGACAAGGATCTGGTCAACGACCTGATCGGCGAAGCAACCTTCACTGATGTCATGTTTCTGCAGATCATGGGCAGAAAACCCCGCCCAGTGGATACCAGGATTGTAGACGCTGTGCTCGTGACCCTGATGGAACACGGTCTGACTCCCAGCGCCATCGCAACCCGACTGATCTACATGAGCGCCCCCGAAAACCTTCAGGGTGCAGTTGCCTCGGGCCTGCTGGCCGTTGGCAGTCAGTTTGTCGGTACCATGGAAAACTGCTCGGCGCTACTGGATGAAATTATTGCATCTGACAATCAGCAACAGACCGCGACTGAAATCGCCAGCCGATACAGAAAAGGCAAGCTGCATTTGCCTGGCTTTGGTCATCATTTACACAAACCCGATGATCCCAGATCCATTAAACTTCTGCAGCTGGCTGACAGCGAATCCGAGCTGGACAGAAAGCACCTGGATGCCCTGAAGTTACTGAGTGCTGCTGTTGATCAGGTCTATGAGCGACATATAACAATTAATGCCACCGGCGCCGTTGCGGCACTGCTGGGTGCGATTGGCGTTCCTTCAAGACTGATGCGCGGATTTGCAGTCATCTCACGAGCCGCAGGACTGGTCGCGCATATCGGAGAAGAACAGACGATACCGTCAGGCAGATTCATTTGGGACACCATTGATCAGGCGATCCCTTATCAGAAAAAGGACACCGACAATGCGTGACGCTGAGCAGGTCGTTCTGGTTGCCGGCGCAGGCAGCAGCGGTCCGGGCTGGAGCATCGGAAAAGCAACATCCGTCGTGTTGGCAGGTTCCGGTGCGAAGGTAATTGCACTGGACTTCCATGCAGACGCCGCAAATGAAACAGCACAGGAAATCGAGAGCCGGGGAGGAATATGCCTGCCAGTACAAGGAGACATCACCGATACGCAGGACATGAAACGTGCATTGAAGACCGCCACCGACAGTTTCGGACCTATCACAACCTTGATTGCCAATGCAGGCATCGGGAAGATGGGCGGAGTCTCTGAAACCGAGGTTGCGGATCTGCAGCGTATCCAGCGGACGAATGTTGAGAGCCTTCTGTCGCTATCGAAAATGCTGATACCGGGCATGATTGAGCAAGGAGGCGGCACGATCGTTTCTGTTGCTTCAATTGCAGGAATACGATACATAGGCTACCCTCATCTTGCCTATAGCGTTACGAAAGCGGCATTGATCCAGATGACAAGGATGATTGCACACGAATATGCCGACCGCAATATCCGGGCCAATACCGTTATCCCCGGGCTTATCGATACGCCAAGAATCCGCAAAAATGTCGGCGCGGCGTTTTCTGCATCCAATGACATGGATGAAATCCGGCGAAAGCGGGATGCCCAGGTCCCAATGAAAAGAATGGGCACACCCTGGGAAGTGGCCCATGCGATAGCGTTTCTCGCATCAGAGCACGCGTCCTACATTACAGGGACAGAACTGGTTGTGGACGGCGGTTTGACGGGTAAATGTTGATGACGACGTCAGGCAATCAGCTTTGGCCGACCGGAATAACCTTCAAATGCAAAAGGATTGAAGAAGGCGTCTGTGACGATGCGGGCTCGGTCAACTGGCGTCAGCCCTGCTTCATCTGCGACTGCTTTCATATTGTTCACAATGGAATCGATCTGTGCATCAATGATCTCTCTTGCCTGCGACTCTGAAAGCTGAAAATTGGCTGCCGCTTTAAGACAAAGCGATAACTGGCTCAGATTATTATTGCCAAGAATGAGCATTGCCTGGCTGGCCTCCTGTCCTTTTCTGGGTTGAGGACATAAATCATAGGCAGGGGTCAGCGTCATCGCTTGCCCATCCCAGAACGCACCATGATTTCTTGCATGATCGTCAGTATTGCCGCAGAGGATATTGAAGACCAGACGGCCAAACAATTCATGAAGCGTTTGCTCAGGATCGGTGAAGCGTTCACGGATCTGTTGAGTGAAGGTCTCATAACTGGCATATCGGGCCATCATCTCATCGAGTTCGAACAATGTCAAAGCCGAGACCATAGCTTTTCGTATCCAGCCTTTTTCGGTTCTGACGCGATCAAATCGCTCCACCAATAACACATCTTTATTCAATGAAGAGACAAGCGAAACGGGGGCCACGTTCAGCCCGGCCCGCTTCGCCAGACGCATGGAAACGAATTCATACTTAACGACGTTATGAATATCGGTTGAGGATGAGAATTTCGCAATATATTTGCGATTGTCATCTTCGATCGTGGCTTTGGGTCGTGCACCTCCCAATGAGGTCCCATGCCGTAGTGCTTCGTCCAGCCCTTTGGTCAGCGTGCGACCTTCATCTACCATCTGCGCGGCGCAGAGCAGTTCTTCCATGGATGCATTGGCATTCTGCCGCGCCACATAATGGGTCGCAGAAGACTGGAAATCCAGTGCGCCGATTCGGTCTGATCCTGATTCAAGAAAATAATCAATTTCGTCCAGCCCATTAGCCTGATCATTCTCAACTTTCGTGCCAGTCAGACGATTCAGAATAACCCGTCGTCCCCACACATCCGGCGCGGCATCCCGCAAACTGCTTGCCATATTCAGGTTGTGGGTTGGCAGGATCCGCCCTTTGATCAAGGGAAGTTCAGGCGAATAGATTGGAATCGCCAGAGGATTATCGAGATAGGATCGACTGTAGTTAAACGCGTATTGACCTTGTCGCCACTTGGTAACAACACCGGCAACCTGAGGTTGTGTCTCTCCGGGCAGCCAGATCCACACATAGGCCTCTTTCTCGCGAGAATTAGAAGTCATCATTGACCTCCTCATTGATCTTGCGAACATACTTTGGCAGTAGCGTCAGTTTCGCCCGTGAATGTTGAAGTTCGCGCAGTAGCGGCAGTGGCTGAAGCTGGAATAACTCAATGCCAAGCAGTGCAGCCATTTCGAAAACGACGCCAATGGAGCACCCCATATCGCCGGACTCGGCCCGGTTGACCAGTCCTCTGGACACGCCTGTGCGTTCGGCCAGTTCGGCGACTGTCATGCGCCGATCAATACGGGCTTCCCGGATAAGACTTCCCAGAAGCGCGCAGGCGTCTTTGGCGTAGGGAGTGTAAGCTCGAGCGGCAGGTTTTGGCATAGGAATGATCTATAAACAGGTAATAAACGGATTATATGACCTGTTTATAGATCAATTCAAGAGAAGTCACGCCTATATATCGCAATATGATCCATTAATAGATCATATTTCTATTATGTGAACTATTTATAGATCAGTTTATGAACTTCTGGAGCACGCAAATATTCAGAAAGTCAAACTGGCAGCTAATCAGACGCTACTTATTTTGCCTGACCATGCCCCTGGTGCGCCCGCACGGCGTTCTGCAGAAAATCCTTCACCGCAGCCCAGCTATGCTCATCCGATTGCGCATTTGCTTCCGGTTGTCCGCCGCCGGTGTTCACTTTGCCGGACACGGGATGGGAATATACAAGCTGTGTGGTCGGAACATACGGGAACACAATGCTGTGTCCGCCGTCTTTGGTATCCACCCACTGCACCACATGACCAAAGCCAACTTCATGCAAGTGATCGTAGATCATTTTGCTGTACAGACTGGACGGCCAGGCGCCGTCGTCCGTGGCAGACAGCAGAATGATAGGTCCTTCAATATTTTCAACCTTGATACGCGCACGAGCCACGGCATCAGGATCCTGCAGCGCAGTCATGATGGCACGCGCATGACGGTGAGGAGACGGCCCCTCGTCAAAAGGTGCCCAGGTAGCGGTTTTGTTATCCTGCCAGACGTGGGTCAGAGGTTTGCCATCCAAAAGCCACGCCGGCCCTTCCCGGCCTACTTTGGGGTCTGCTGCATTCTGACCACTGTGCACGACCGCGCCTGGCACATAGGCAATCACGGCGCTCACATCACGGGGATAGATACTGGCCAGGAGCAGCACCAGTTCGCCGCCGCGTGACTGGCCGCTAAGCGCAACAAATCCATCCAGCGGCTGCTGCGTCCTGCGAAGCCAGTCCATGCCTTTTTTGAAATACTCCAGCGGTGTGTTGGAAATGTAATCGGACAGGCCGGGCGCCTTGAAATACCCTAATGCAAATGCAATATATCCGCGCGACGCATACAGCGCCCCACGCGGTTCATTGATCCCGCCACCGGAACCGTTCAAAATCATCACAGCCGGGTGAGGGCCCGGTGTCGCGGGCAGAAAAAGCGTGCCGACCAGACCTTCTTCACGGACTTCGATACGCTGCACGCCCTCGTCCATCAGACGTTGAGTCAGAGTTGCCTGTAGCGTATTATTTTTCGTGTTCACCGTAATGTTCGTCAGCAGCGGCTGTGTAACGCTGTCAGGAAACACTTCCCGACGGTTTGCCTGCGCTGGTTCCTGCGACCACAACAGCCCCATGGACGAAACGCCCTGGTAGCTTCCGGATACGGGTGCCTGCGCTGTCAGATCCACCACACCGTCGTCAGTGGCTTCAAATTCAGCCTGGCTTTGCCAGAGCGTGCCACCGGCCCTCTCGGTGCTGGTGGTGATGGTGATGCGCTCGCGCGGCGCCAGACCCTGTACAAGGATCTGACGCGGTTCATCGATCAGGGCATCGGCAGGCGTCACCGACAGAATTTCATTTGACATACATTTTCCAGAAAGCAGCGACGCGCCCACGAAGATTTTTCGTATGACGCGCATTTATGGCAGTTGTGATAGTCACAACATGAATATTCTATAGCAGAAGCAATCAGCACCAATGAAAGGACATGAATGCAGCTATTTGCAGGGGAAAGTGTGCATCTGGATCAACCGGTCGCCGGTGCTCAACTGCACCGCGACCGGCACCCTGCATGGCACAGTGAACCGACTTATTCCTTGGTCACCATCACAGGCACCGTACGATCGGAACTCAGCGGCTTGACCACCAGGCCCTTCCTGGCAGCCCAGATATTTTTGTAGTGGAACAGAGGAATGATGCCGACTTCATCGGACACCAGCTGGGCGGCGTCCTGCATGATTTTCTCGCGTTTGCCATCGTCGAACTCCTGGGTGGCCTGTTTCAGATAATCATCCAGTTTTTCGCTGCTGTAATGGCCCCAGTTGGAAGCACCCAGGCCTTTTTCCGGATCCACTGTTGCCAGGATATTCACCATGGCATAGCTGCCCTCACCCGTACCGTTACCCCACGCGATAACAGACATGGCGTATTCATTTTTCTTGGCGGCGCTGGAATAAACGGCCCATGGCACAACCGATACCTGTGTTTTCACGCCAATGCGGCTCCAGAACTGAGCCACCGCCTGCACAGTTTCAGGGGCCAGGGGATAACGGTCCGTTGGCACATGCACAGTCAGATTGAATCCCTCTGGATAGCCGGCTTCTTTCAGCAAGTCCTTGGCTTTCTGCGCATCAAAGGCAATGGGTTTGACGTTCGGGTTGTAGCCAATGGAATCCTTGGGCATCCACTGATCTGCCACAGTCACACTTCCCTGCAGAATGCGGTCAGCGATGGCATCACGGTTAATGGCAAGAGACAACGCCTGACGGACGCGCACATCCAGCAGCGGATTTTTATCCAGCGGCTTGCCACTATTGTCAGTAATGAATTTATTGGGTTTGGGATTGAAGCTGGGCTGCAGCAACATCACCCGCAGGCCGTTATAAGCAAATACGCCAACCTTGGGATCGTTCTCCAGTTTTTTCAGATCGGCAACAGAGACTTTATCGATCACATCCACGTCACCGGAAAGCAGTGCTGTTGAACGCGTGGCAGCATTGGCCACATAACGGTAGGACACTTTATCCCACAAGGGTTTTTTGCCCCAGTAGTTCGGGTTGGCTTCCACCTGGAAACCCGCGCCAGGCGTATAGGAAACCAGTTTGTAAGGACCGGTACCAATCAGGGCTTTGCCGGAATTGAAATCGTCACTGGTTGCATTCTCTGTGGATTTTTTCTGAACCAGATGCACAGACGCCAGATTCAGCGGCAGACCGGGATTGGGAATCGTGGTTTCAAACAGCAGCGTGCCGGGTTCTTTCTCGGTCACGCTCTTGATCGTGCGCACATAACCCGTAAACGGCGCAACCGAACCGGGCACCTTGCGGATGCGTTCGATTGAATAGATCACATCTTCTGCTGTGAACGGTGTGCCATCGCTCCATTTGACATCGGGACGCAGCTTGAATTCCCATGTGGTCGGGCTGGTGTTTTTCCATTCCGTGGCCAGGCCCGGCAGCAATTTGTTGTGGTAGTTGTTGACCAGCATGTCAAAAAAGAACAGGCCGGCAGAGCGGTCACCCGCAAAGTTGTTCAATTGAGGATCCAGCGAAGACAGATTGTCGGCAAAAGCGATTTTCAGTTCTTCGGCGTGAGCCATATTACCTGCGGCCAACAGGCCTGCTGCCAGGGCAGCCAGTACGCGCTTTTTCATTTGTGTTCCTTTAAAGGTTCTGCAACTACAACTATAAAATCAACCCGATCTGCTGCCGTGCATGCCGTCATGCAACGTCGGCTGCAAGCCGGATCAGGCCTGATCATTCAAATGACAGGCACTCAGGTGCCCGCCCGAAACCGCTTTAAGTAGCGGCACCTCGGTACTACATCGAGGCATCGCATGAGGACAGCGCGGATGAAAATGACAGCCCGATGGTGGATTGATCGGACTAGGTATTTCACCCTTGATCATCGAAAACACCTTCTTGCGATCCTGCATTTTCGGGATCTCGGCCAGCAATGCCTGCGTATACGGATGATTGGGTCTGCGAAAAATATCCGCCACGGGCGCCTGCTCTACGATGCGCCCCAGATACATAATCACCACGCGGTCCGACAGATGCTCTACCACACCCAGATCGTGACTGATAAACAGATACGTCAGTCCCAGCTCTTCACGCAACTTCATGAACAGATTGAGAATCTGAGCCTGAATGGAAACGTCAAGCGCAGCAACGGCCTCGTCACACACGAGCATATCGGGAGCCACAGCCAGCGCGCGCGCAATGCCAATACGTTGTCGCTGCCCACCACTGAACTGATGCGGAAAGCGATTGCGCAGACTGGCCGACAGACCCGCCCGCTCCATCTGCTCAGAAACATACTGATCCAGCTCTTTAGACGACACCATATTGTGCAGCCGGGGCGACTCACCCACAATATCCCGCACACGCATGCGCGGATTCAGACTGGCATACGGATCCTGAAAAATCATCTGGATTTTCAGTCGGGCGGCCTCAGCCTCGTGGCGCGGCAGGGTTTTCAGATCCTGCCCGCGAACCAGCACTTTGCCTGAGGTCGGCTCCATAATGCCTGCAACCATGCGTCCGAGCGTGGACTTTCCGCAGCCGGACTCTCCGACCAGTCCCACTACTTCACCCTTGGCAATGTCCAGGCTTACATTATCCACAGCACGTGTCAGCGTGGCCGGTTTCAGCAGTCTTGCCTTTTCCAGCCAGGTATCGACCAGACCATCGTGGGGCTGGCCAAAAGTTTTGGACACATGGCTGACGCGCACCAGCGGCGTTTCAATTACATCTGTCATACATGCGCTCCTGCGTCCGAGGCCACGTTACCCAACCCGCCAGTATCCAGCACCACACCCGAGTCGGGTGCTGCACCAGGATGATAGCAACGCACCCGGTGACCATTTGCCAGATCATCCAGACCTGGCATGGTGTTACAGACCTCGGTGCGCCGCGGGCATCGCGGCGCGAAGGCACAGCCAGGTGGCAGCGACAGAAGGCTCGGCGTCATGCCAGCAATCTGGCGCAAGGGCTGGCCACGTTTATTATTGATCGGCAGACTCTGTATCAGGCCCTGCGTATAGGGATGCTGCGGATCATCCAGTACCTGGTCCACCGTACCCGATTCAACAATCCGCCCCGCGTACATCACATTGAGATCATCAGCCAGGCCTGCAACCACAGACAGATCATGCGTGATCCAGATCAGTGCCGTGCCATACCTGGCAGAGAGCTTCTGGATTTCAGACAGAATCTGCGACTGAATGGTAACGTCCAGCGCCGTTGTGGGTTCATCCGCAATAATCAGATCGGGACGCAGCAACAAGGCGATGGCAATGGCCACGCGCTGTCGCATACCACCCGAGAGCTGATGCGGGTAGGCAGAGAGGCGAGCTTCGGGACTGGGGATACCCATCAGTCCCAGCATGTCGCGCGATTGTTCCCACGCCTGACGACGGCTGATTTTCTCGTGAGCACGCAGGGTTTCGATCATTTGCGTGTCGATCCGCAGAACCGGATTCAGCGTCATCATCGGATCCTGGAAAATCATGGAGATCCGGTTGCCACGCAATTTGCGCAGGTCTGCTTGCGGCATCTTCAGCAGATCCTGTCCCTTGAACAGAATCTCTCCACCAATGATACGGCCGGGCTCATCCACCAGTCCCATAATCGAAAAGCCGGTTACTGATTTGCCGGAACCTGACTCGCCTACCAGACCCAGAATGCGTCCTGATTCGAGCTGCAGTGAGACGCCATCCACAGCAGGCACCTGGCCCGCACGCGTCATGAAATGAGTACGCAGGTCGCGCACTTGCAGCAAGGGTGATGTACTCATCGCTGCCTCCGCGGATTGAAGATTTCCCGCAGGCGATCACCCACCAGATTCAAAGCCACAATTGTGATCAGCAGCGCCACACCAGGAAAGAGACTGATCCAGTATTGTCCTGACAGCATGTATTGATACCCGTTGGCTATCAGCAGTCCCAGAGAGGGTTCGGTTACCGGCACACCCAGCCCCAGAAAACTCATGGTGGCTTCCAGCGTGATGGCGCGTGCGACCTGCAAGGTACCGATCACAATCAGCGGCGGCAGGCAATTGGGCAGAATATGGCGCAGCATGATGCGCCAGCGAGGGATGTTGAGGCTGCGTGCCGCCTCTACATATTCCTTTTGTGTTTCTGCCAGCGCCTGTCCGCGTGCGGTACGCGCATAGTAAGCCCACTCCAGTATCACAAGTGTCAATATCACATTCCCGATACCCTTGCCCAGATAGGCAAGAATCATCATGGCAATCAGGATCGAAGGAAATGACAGCATCAGATCAACCGTGCGCATGATAAAGCCGTCAACCCGTCCACCCGCGTAGGCAGACAGTACGCCAAGTATGGTTCCAACCACACTTGCAATGAGTGCAGAACCGACGCCCACGGTCAGACTGATACGCAGGCCATATAGAATGGCCGAAAACAGGTCTCGTCCCTGCCCGTCTGTCCCCAGCCAGTAGTTGAACGTACCGGCACCATTCGCACTGCCCGGAGGCAGGCGAGAATCCAGAATATCCAGCTGCATTAAATCATAGGGATTCTGCGGCGTAATCCAGTGGGCAAATATCGAACCCAATGCCAGCAACATAAGCAGCACAAAGCCAATCGCCGCCCGCTTGGAGGAAAAGAAATCGGACAGCCTTTCCCGAAACCGTGAAGGTCTGGGCGCATGCACTATCGGTGCAGCCACCGGGTCCACCGCTGCTTCTGCGGTCTGTCTGTTAACGGACTGATTCATCGCGCACCCTCCAGCCGCACGCGCGGATCCAGCAGGCGGTAAGCAATATCAACCAGCAGATTGATGGTCACGAAAACGCAGACTATGACAACCAGATAGGCCAGTATGACCGGCCTGTCCAGACCGTTGATACTATCCAGGATCAGCTTGCCTGCGCCCGGCCAGGAGAAAATGCTTTCGGTGACCACTGCACCGGCAATGGTCGATCCGAACTCCAGTCCCAGCACAGTCACCAGGGGAATCATGATATTGCGCAGCACATGTACGCCAATCACGCGAAAATTGCTCAGACCCTTGGCACGCGCAAACCGGATATAGTCCAGTGGCAGCACTTCCTGTACGCCGGCATAGGTCAGGCGAATCACAAGTGAAACTTTGAAAAGCGCCAGATTGATGGCAGGCAGCAGCAGATGCCGCAGACCGTCAATCGTCAGAAATGACCATTGATAGCCGAACAGCGTCACGGTCTGGCCGCGGCCAGAGGAAGGCAGCCAGCCAAGACTCACACTGAATGCCATAATCAGCACCAGACCCACCCAGAAGGTGGGCAGCGAGAAGCCCAATATGCTGCCTGTCATAATTGTCCGGGAAAACAGGCTTTCCGAATAAAGACCGGCAATCAGGCCCAGTGGTACGCCGACCACAATCGCAATAAACAGCGCCGCCAGCGCCAGTTCCATGGTGGCGGGCAGCCGTTGCAGAACCAGGTGCAGGGCCGGCTGGTTGTAGACAAAGCTGTTGCCCAGATCACCTTTCACCGCACTGGCCAGAAAATGAAAATATTGCATCCATAATGGCTGATCAAGACCCATCTGCGCAATAATGCGCGCCCGATCACGCTGATCCGCATCGGGGCCGATCAGAATGTCAATAGGATTGCCCACCGCGTGCAAACCGATGAAGACAATCAGCGTCATCAACAGAATGATCAGCAGCGCCTGCAGAACGCGTTTAATCAGCCATAGTGTCATTGCGCCTCCACCGGTGGCGGCGGACTGGCGGCAGTCCACTCGTCGCCGTCGAGCTCAGGCTCGGCGTAGGCTTCAATCTGTTCAAAATAGCTGGCCACATCTTCCTGATACAGGGACCCGGTAATGGCGCGCGCAATGGCTGACGCCCCGTCGGAAATGGCGGGAATATCGCCGGACACAGTGCCATGAGATGCCACGGCCGGATAGCTGAAGCAATAGATGTGTGACAGCCCGGGCGCATTCACGCCTTTACGTGGCTGGAATTCAAAACCAGGACCAAGATCCGGACAGGCCGACAACTCTGCGTCTTCCTGACCCGGCTGCGGACGATAGCGATCGGCCCAAGTGCGCACCAGCGGCGCCAGTTCTGCATACTCAGGACGCAGATGCCAGTCTATTTTGAAGCCGGTGGCAAAAATCAGGAAATCCAGTACGAACGTACCTTTCGGTGTGGTCAGATAGATTACGTCATCGCGCACCTCTATCTTCTGCACCGGACAGCCTGTATTGAATCGCGCGTTGTGATGCGAAGCCACACGCAACGTGCTGCCTTTGGGCGGAGGAACCTGCTGTTCGTTGATGTAATGACGGATGCGCCATTTCCAGTCGTCAGACAGACCAGAATAACCGTGTACCAGTCCGGGACTGCCGGAACCCTTGCCTTTGTTGATGCGGGGGATTTCGTTACGCCGGATAATCAAATCAACACTGTGCGCACCGGCTTCCAGCGCTGTTGCAGCACTATCCATTGCCGAGGCGCCAGCACCAATCACGCCCACCCGTTTTCCGGCAAGCGTTGTGTAGTCAAAGAAATCAGAGGAATGCGCTCGCAGATGAGCCGGCACACTATCGGCAAAAGCCGGAAAACTGGGGCCGCCCAGACCGTCCCGGCCAGTGGCCAGAATCAGCCGCCTTGCGCCGACACGCGTTTCGCCGGCAGGCGATTGCAGCGTCAGTTCCAGATAATTGTCGGGATGCAGATGCACATGACGAATGGCATGTTCATTGCGCACATCCACATTCATGACCTTGCGATACCAGCGCAGATAATCCATCCATTGCAGTCGTGGTATTTTAT
>JAFAGQ010000177.1 GCA_023422555.1 Pseudomonadota bacterium | reverse complement strand
GCAAAGCCCTGCATTTGCCGCCATGTTGCAATACAATGAATAACAATTACATAAATTAAATTATCTCAGGAGCTAGCGCGAATGACCGAACGCGAATCAATGGAATATGACGTCGTCATCGTAGGCGGGGGGCCGGCGGGTCTTGCCGCTGCGATCCGATTCAAACAGCTGTGCCAGGAAAAAGAGAAGGATTTCTCCGTCTGTGTGCTGGAAAAAGGAGGAGAGATCGGTGCGCATATTCTCTCGGGCGCGGTCATGGATCCGCAAGCGCTCACAGAACTGATTCCCGACTGGAAAGAAAAAGGCGCGCCGGTAGGCGTTGAAGTTACTGAAGACCAGTTTCTTTTTCTCAATGAGAATGGACACAAAAGCACACCCAAATGGGCACTGCCACCCTGTTTTCACAATGAAGGCAACTACATAGTTCGTCTGGGCTACGTGACGCGCTGGCTCGGCGAACAGGCTGAAGCGCTGGGTGTCGATATTTTCCCTGGCTTTGCCGCCACAGAGCTGCTTTACAACGAAGCCGGCGGCATTCGCGGTGTTGCCACTGGCGACATGGGCCTGGATCGCGAAGGCAATCAGACTGCGCACTATCAGCCCGGCATGGAACTGCACGCCAAATATACGCTTTTTGCTGAAGGCTCCCGTGGTCAGCTTGGGCGTCAGTTGATTGAGAAATTCAAACTCGATCAGGGCCGCGATCCGCAAAGTTACGGCATCGGCATCAAGGAAATGTGGGAAATTGATCCTGCCAAATTCAAGAAAGGGCTGGTCATGCATACGGCGGGATGGCCGCTGGGTTCAGACACCTACGGCGGCTCATTTCTGTACCACCTCGAAGACAATATCGTGATGGTCGGCATGGTCGTGGGTCTGGATTATTCCAATCCTTATCTGTCGCCATTTGAAGAGTTCCAGCGTTACAAGACTCACCCCAGCATTCGTCCATACTTTGAAAACGCCAAGCGGATTGCTTATGGTGCTCGCGCCATCACCGCGGGCGGACTACTGTCCCTGCCCAAACTGGTATTTCCTGGTGGCGCACTCATTGGCTGTGAAGCCGGTTTCCTGAATGCCAGTCGCATCAAGGGCAGCCATGCCGCAATCAAGACCGGTTCACTAGCCGCAGAAGCAGCCTTTGACGCACTCAGCGCCGATCGCAGTCAGGATATTCTGTCCTCCTACCCGATTGCATTCGAAAAGTCCTGGCTGTATGAAGAATTGAACAAAGCACGCAACTTCAAGCAATGGTTTAAAAAAGGCCAGCTGGTTGCTACCGTCATGACAGGCATTGAACAGCTGATTTTCAGAGGCAAGATGCCCTGGACGATCCACCGCAAGAAGGCAGATTATGAATGTCTCAAGCCTGCCGCCGAATGTACCAAGATCGACTATCCGAAACCGGATGGAAAACTCACATTTGATCGTCTGAGTTCAGTCTTTATTTCCAACACCAATCATGAAGAAAATGAACCCGTCCACTTGACGCTCAAGGATCCGACGGTTCCGGTACAGACCAACCTGAGGGTGTATGCAGGCCCTGAACAGCGTTACTGTCCCGCCGCTGTATACGAGTTCGTAAAGAATGATGATGGTGAGGACAGACTGCAGATCAACGCGCAGAACTGCGTGCATTGCAAAACCTGTGATATCAAGGATCCGACGCAGAATATCGTGTGGGTCGCACCTCAGGGTGGCGAAGGTCCGGTTTATAACGGTATGTAATGGGGCAGCATATGCACTCATAGCAAAGGGTCACACAAAACATGTGTGAGTCTTGAAAAGAAAACGGGGCGCTGATGCGCCCCGCTTTTGTTACTGCCGCGATGATTGATCCGAAGTACTCAGACGGATTCGTTGAGCTGCTCCAGAATTGCCGGATTCTCAAGCGTAGAAACGTCCTGGGTAACCTCTTCCCCTTTTGCCACAACACGCAAAAGTCGACGCATGATTTTGCCGGAACGCGTTTTAGGCAGATTCTCGCCAAAGCGGATATCTTTGGGTTTGGCAATCGGACCGATTTCCTTGGCAACCCAGTCGCGCAACTGTTTGGCAATTTCCTTAGCCTCATCGCCATGCGGACGATCACGCTTGAGCACCACGAAGGCCACGACGGCTTCACCCGTGGTTGAGTCGGGACGGCCAACAACAGCCGCTTCAGCCACCAGTTCATGTGATACCAAGGCAGATTCCACTTCCATGGTTCCCAGACGGTGTCCGGATACGTTCAGCACATCGTCGATACGGCCCATGATCCAGAAATAGCCGTCTTCATCACGCTGTGCACCATCACCAGCCAGGTAATAACCGCGGTACTCTGGCGGGAAGTAGCTGTTCTTGTAGCGCTCGGGATCACCCCACACATTACGAATCATGGCTGGCCATGGTTTTTTGATAACCAGAAAACCGCCTTTTCCTTTGGGAACATCTTCACCGGTTTCATCAACAATGGCCGCAAAGATACCTGGCAACGGCAAAGTGCACGAACCTGGCTTGAGCGGTGTTGCACCGGGCAACGGAGTGATCATCTGTCCGCCGGTTTCAGTCTGCCACCATGTATCAACAATCGGGCAGCGCTCTTTACCAACGTTCTTGTAATACCAGACCCAGGCTTCAGGGTTGATAGGCTCGCCAACTGAACCAATAATGCGCAGGCTGGACAGATCAAAACTGTTGGGGTGAACTTTTTCGTCGGCTTCGGACGCCTTGATCAGGGAGCGGATGGCCGTTGGCGCAGTATAGAAAGTGGTGACTTTGTGGCGCGCAATCATATCCCAGAAGCGGCCGGCGTTCGGATAGGTTGGTACGCCTTCAAACACCACCTCGGTCAGCCCTGCAGCCAGCGGGCCATATGTCACGTAGGTGTGCCCGGTGATCCAGCCCACATCGGCAGTGCACCAGAACACATCGCCCGGTTTCTGGTCGAAAGTCCATTTAACAGTAAGCAAGGCCCACAGGAGATAGCCGGCACTGGCATGCTGAACGCCTTTGGGTTTACCGGTAGAGCCGGAGGTATAAAGAATGAATAAGGGATCTTCTGAGTTCATGGCCACAGGCTCGCAGACCTCAGATTGATTGGCTTCAAAATCATTCCACCAGATATCGCGACCCTCTGTCCAGCTGGTGTCGCCACCCGTGCGTCGGTAAACAATGACAGAGCGAACCTTGTTCTCTGCCTGTGACAAAGCGTCATCTACGGCGGGTTTCAGTGGCAGGGCTTTGCCTCCCCGGTATTGACCGTCTGCGGTGATGACGACGGTCGCGCCGACATCCACAATGCGTTCACACAGACTTTTTGCAGAGAAGCCTCCAAACACGACGGAATGGATGATTCCCAGTCGCGCGCACGCCTGCATGGCGACCACAGCTTCAATTGACATGGGCAGATAGATAATCGCCGTATCGCCTTTCTTGTAGCCCGCCTCTTTCAGGGCATTGGCAAAACGACCAACGCGGGCAAGCAGTTCCTTATAAGTGACCGGTGTCACAGCGCCATCATCGGCTTCGAAGATAATGGCGATCTGGTCACCACGCCCTTCTTCAATATGCTTGTCCAGACAGTTGTACGAAACGTTCAGTTCTCCATCTGGGAACCATTTATAAAAGGGTGCCGAAGAACTGTCGAGCACGGTCGTGAATGGACGGGTCCACTTCAGATGTTCCAGAGCCTGGCGTTTCCAGAAGCCTTCGAAATCGTCTTCCGCTTCCTTATATAGCGCCTTGTAGGCATCCATGCCCGGAACAACCGCGTTTTTGACGAATTCTTCATTCGGCGGGA
>JAFAGQ010000308.1 GCA_023422555.1 Pseudomonadota bacterium | reverse complement strand
CATTGAGTCCGTTTCCGTATGTATCGCGCGTGTTCCTCTGGATCAGCCGGTGACTTTTTCTACACGTCGCGTCACTGCCCGCGAATATTGCCTTGTCCGTGTTCGATCCACCGACGGCGTTGAAGGTCTGGGCTATTGCTATGCAGTCAACAGCGCAGGCCGACTATTATCCGTTGCCGTCACTGACCTGCTCGCCGCAAAGCTGGTGGGTCAGGACTCTCATCGGGTCGAGGGCTTGTGGACTGATATGTATCAGGAGGCCCTGCTCGTGGGTCGCGTTGGCGCTGTCATGCGTGCGCTTTCTGCTCTGGATACTGCATTGTGGGATCTGAACGCCAGATCGGCGAAACTGCCGCTTTACCGTTTTCTTGGTGCAAAATCGCTGGACCGCGTGCCCGCTTACGCCAGCGGTGGGTACTATCTGCCAGGCAAATCGATTGACGACCTGGCCAAAGAGATGTCCGATCACGTTGCCGAAGGATTCAAAGCCGTGAAAATGAAGGTGGGTCTTGAGAGTCCTGCGAATGAGAAAAAGCGGCTGGCTGCCGTGCGCGAAGCCATCGGCGATGATGTCCGATTGATGCTGGATGCCAATAATGCATGGCGCGATCTGCCGACGGCGCTGGAATACATGCGTGTCTTTGAGCCATACAATCCGTTCTGGATTGAAGAGCCCTTTTCGCCCGATGATATCGACAATCACATTCGTCTTTCCCGCGCGACGCCCATTACCGTGGCCACTGGCGAAGTCGAAGCAGGACGCTGGAGATTCAAAGATCTGATTGCGCAAGACGCTACAACTCTGCTTCAGACCGATGCTACGGTTTGCGGAGGCATCACGGAATGGCGACGAATTGCTGCCACTGCGGCAAGTCATGGTCTGACGGTAGAGCCGCATGCCTGGCATGACGTCCACGCCCATTTGGTGGCAAGTACACCAAATACCACGTATGTTGAGTGGATGCCTGATGATCATATCGTCAACTTCCGCAAGGTGATTGATCGTCAGCTTGTCGCAGACAATGGGGATCTGCTGCTCCCGCAGGATCCAGGACTGGGCTTCCAGTTTGATGACGCCGCGATAGAGAAATATGGTGTGGTCTATCCGGGCGAGAAAGATCGCTGGATCACAATACGCTGAAGAAAAAAGATCACATTCAGAATAAATATCAACTTAGGGCCAAATGGGACATCAGCTCACGTTTGAAGTTTCATTTGGTCAAATGCCTGCCTATGCGGTGACGTTGCCTGAATATGTTATGTTTTCGTATCATATTGGATAAATCGCGGTGGCTTCCAAAGGCGCATTTGCGCCGACGAATGCGCCGCGGGACAACATATCACAGAGGACATAATGGGACTTCTCGTTGACGGCAAATGGCAGGATAAATGGTATGACACTAAAAGCAGTGGCGGACGCTTCGTGCGCAGCGAAACACAATTTCGCAACTGGATCACGCCGGACGGGAGTGCCGGACCCACAGGTACGGACGGATTCAAGGCAGAAGCCGGACGCTACCATCTGTATGTGTCGCTTGCCTGCCCATGGGCAAATCGGGCACTGATTCTCAGAGCATTGAAAGGTCTGGAATCCATGATTAGTCTGTCTGTGGTCAATCCGTACATGGGCGAGCACGGGTGGACTTTCGAACCTGCTCCTGGCGTTATCGGAGATCCAGTCGGCAACGCGGATTATCTGTATCAGGTGTACTTGCAGGCACAGCCGGATTACAGCGGACGGGTCACCGTACCGGTACTTTGGGATCTGCAACGCAACACCATTGTGAATAATGAATCGGCAGAGATTATCCGCATACTCAACTCAGCTTTCGACGGGATAGGTGCGAAACCCGGCAATTATTCTCCCGCCGAGCTGATACCGGATATAGACAGGATCAATGCCCTCGTCTACGAGAACGTTAATAACGGCGTTTACAAAGCCGGTTTTGCCACGCAGCAGGATGTCTATGAAAAGGAAGTAAACAAGCTGTTTGCTACGCTGGATGAGCTGGAGAAACGGTTGGGGCAAAACCGGTTTCTGCTGGGCGATACCCTGACAGAGGCAGACTGGCGGCTATTCACAACCCTGATACGCTTTGATTCGGTCTACTATGGTCATTTCAAGTGCAATTTACGACGTCTGATTGATTATAAAAACCTGTGGAGCTACACGCGTGAACTCTATCAGTGGCCGGGAATCGCAGATACCATTAATTTTGACCATATCAAACAGCATTATTATCGCAGCCATGCCACGATCAATCCGAATGGCATTGTTCCGCTAGGCCCAATACTGGATCTGGATGCGCCACCTGACCGTAGCGTTTCAGGCGATTCAGCCCAGACTTGACCGTCTGAAATCCGTAATGTGCTGAGTGCTCCGCCCTTTGTGCGCTGAGCACTTCGCCTCACGAACGCACCTGTTACCACCGCACCCCCACGTTCATGGTGCTATCCTGCCTGGCGTGGCCGGCGCAATATTGTGTATGCAATAATGCCCACCGATAGCACTAAAGCTGACATGACGAAGGCGGACGTAAAAATATCGCCGTTTTCAAAGCTGAACAGGTCATGCGCTTTTCCCGAAGCCCACTGCATGAACGAAGCACCCATAAACAGTGAAGTATTAAAGAGCGCAATTGCCCGACCTTGCATATCCTGTGGGTAGACTTCTTTAGCATCGGCCAGTTGCCAGACAGTGTTGCTGGCGGCAACAGCAATCACCACGATCGCAGCAATGCTTCCCCACAAATGCTGGCTCCACGCCAGAAAAAGAAAGCCTGCAACCAGGATCCACGGCTCTATACACAGATAGCGGTAGCGGCGACCCGGCCCGGGATCCAATCGTCCGAAAAGCATTGGACTGAATACGGAGATGATCGAAAGCAAAAGCGCCAGATTTCCGGCAAAAACCAGACTCACCTGATGACGCTCCACCAGCAATGGCCCCAGCCACAGACCTCGCAGGGTCAGGAAGGCGGCATAGATCACAAATACCAGCGACAGAATACCGGGTGTTTCGCGTATCTGCAGCAGGGCTTTATAGCCGGAAAATGAACGCAGCGCCTGCACGGTTTTCTGACGGATGCTGCTTGATGAGGCGTCCAGTGCCTGATCAACATTGCGAACCCCGAAGAAAATCAGAATCCAGGTCATCAGACTGAGCATGGCCAGCAGAAAAAAACAGCTGCGCCACCCGAAGTGATCAACAAGCCAGGCGGTGGGTGTCGAAGTGAAGATCAAACCCAGACTACCTGAGCCTAGCGCAAAGGCGTACATCATGGAAAACTGCTTGCCCGAAAAATGACGCGCCATCAGCACAATACAGCCGAGAAAGGCTGGAGCGCAACCAAAGCCGATCAGTATCTGACCCCACTGCAGCATACCGGGTGTTACGGCCGTTGCAGAAAGTAAGGCACCCAGTACTGAAAATGGCGAAACGGCAAGAATGGTTTTACGGATACCGAAGTTATCGATCAGAATGCCGATCAGCAGCTGCAGACCGCCAAATGCAATGTGAAACGAGCCAATGACACCTGCAAGTCTGTCACTGTTCAGGGCAAATTCGGTTTTTAGCGGAACGGATAAAATGCCACCAACGGTACGGTAGGCCTGACTAAGCACAAACCCCGCCAGCAGAAAATACAGCATGAGTTTGATTTTTGAAATAGGTATAGACTGCGAATTCAACTTGCGCCCCGATCAGGATTGTCATATCAGGATTTTGATTGTAGCTTAATGCAATAATAAAGCGCGTGTTCCCTACTACAACTGATTCATTGCATCGGACAATGCCTCTGCCAGGTCCAGCAATACCGGACTTAATGTGCGCTCAACTTCACGGGGCGCCATTTGCGAATTCACGCTGACGTTAAGAACATGCACGGGGTAATGCCTGAAAACAAGAGGTGTTGCCAGTGCAACAACGTTTGGCTGCCACGAAGCCACGCAATAGCCCGTTTTGCGCACCTGAGCAATCGCCTGTGCAATTTCCTTTTCCAGAGACGGCCAGTCTGCATGGCGATGGTTTTTCAGTTGCCGCAACATCTCACTCAGTTCGTCGTCTGTCAGAGTTGACAGATGCGCGCGCCCCAAGGAGGTCAGTTCCACGGGAACCCGCTGACCGGCCACCACATTGCGCAAAGACACTTTTCTGTTGAAACGCACTGATTCCAGGTAAACCATTTCGTCGCGATCAATTCTGGCAATGCCCACATTGATCCTGTGCGCTTCGGCAACCCTTTGCATCAGCGGTGCGGCACATTTGAGCAATGGTGAACCGGAACGCATCGCGTGTGCAAAGCTCAATAAGGGCGCTGCCAGTCTGTATGCCCGCTCGCGCGATTCGTATTCCAGCATTCCAGTGCGCACCAGCGTCTGGGTCAGGCGACTCACTGTCGCTGGCGCAATGCCGGTACGCTCAGAGAGCTCACTGTTTCCCATCAGGTCCACGCCCGGTCGAAAGGCGCGCAAAATCTCGACACCTCGTTCAAGAGAACGGTTCTGCGCGGGGCGCTTTAGTCGCCCCTGAGTTGTTGATGCTGGCAAATGAGTCTCCGTTATCAATTCCACAGAATGAAATTGCAATATGTTCTGGCGCAAGTTTAACGCATAAACTCTTTTCAGTTGTTCAGGCTTGCTACCTATGCCTTTACCGTGTTCGCAGGCTGAAAATGACATTTTTGATAAATCACAAACACGATATCAATAGCGATAAAAGCGCAGACCCGAATTCGTATCCGCAGGCGAACCCATTTATCGCAGGAGACCAGAAAAATGAAACAGAAAACATTTGGCCGCTATAAAAGAGCCGCAATCACCTTGTTCAGTCTGACCGCGACAATTGCCTTCATGGCAACCGCACCAGCAAAGGCAGCATTTCCCGATCGACCCGTCAAACTGATTGTTCCTTTCGCCCCGGGCGGCGGCACAGATTTGATTTCACGTCTGCTTGCCGACGGCATGTCAAAGGAACTGAAACAGCCGGTCATCGTGGAGAATAAACCGGGCGCAGGCACCACGATCGGCTCGGCTGACGTGGCACGATCCAAACC